>NZ_JBSWXD010000015.1:0-60140 GCF_056160425.1 Micromonospora sp. ABR4_055 | reverse complement strand
CCTTCTACTCCGATCCTGTACACACCACCACCCGGCTACTCGGCGTCTACCCATTCTGTCCTTCGTCCAATCCGCTTGGTCAACCCCGTCAACACCGGGCACGACCGTTCCGGTTTCGACGGCGGGCGACGCCGGTGCCCGGGGTCAGCGACGGGCGACGCCGTCGCGGCGGGCGGCGGCGGCGACCGCTGCGGCGACCGCCGGCGCGACCCGGGGGTCGAGTGCCGACGGCACGAACGCCTCCGGTTGCAGCAGGTCGGCGACGACGCCGGCGATCGCGTCGGCGGCGGCAACCTTCATCCCCTCGGTGACCCGGGTGGCACCGGCGTCCAGGGCTCCCCGGAACACGCCGGGGAACGCCAGCACGTTGTTGATCTGGTTGGGGAAGTCGCTGCGGCCGGTGGCCACCAGGGCGGCGTACCGGTGGGCGATCTCGGGGTGGACCTCCGGAGTCGGGTTGGCCAGCGCGAAGATGATCCCGCCGGGTGCCATGCCGGCGACCGCCGATTCGTCGATCTGCCCGCCGGAGAGGCCGATCAGCACGTCGGCGCCGACCAGCGCGTCGGCGATGCCACCGGCACACGCGGCGGTCATCGCGGCCAGCTCGGCCTTGACCCCGGTGAGGTCCGCCCGGTCGGAGTGGATGATGCCGCGCGAGTCGCAGACCACGGTCTTCGCGGGATCGACGCCGCCGGCGATCAGCATCCGGGTCACCGCGACGCCGGCCGCGCCGGCGCCGCTGACCACCACCCGCAGGTCGCCGAGCTTGCGGTCCAGCAGGGCGACCGCGTTGCGCAGGGCCGCCAGCACCACGATCGCGGTGCCGTGCTGATCGTCGTGGAAGACCGGGATCGGCAGCGCCTCGTCGAGGCGTCGCTCGATCTCGAAGCAGCGTGGCGCGCTGATGTCCTCCAGGTTGATCCCGCCGAACGACGGTGCCAGTGCGGTGACGGTCGCCACGATCGCGTCGATGTCCCGGGTGTCCAGGCAGATCGGCACCGCGTCGACGTCGCCGAACTGCTTGAACAGAACCGCCTTGCCCTCCATGACGGGCATCGCGGCGCGTGGGCCGATGTCGCCGAGACCGAGCACCGCGGTGCCGTCGGTGATCACCGCGACGGTGTGCGACACCCAGGTGTAGTCGTCGACCAGGGTCGGATCGGCCGCGATCGCCTCACACACCCGGGCCACCCCCGGTGTGTACGCGAGTGAGAGGTCGTCCCGGTCGGCCAGCGCGACGGTGGGCGTGATCGCCATCTTGCCGCCCCGATGCAGGTCGAAGACCGGGTCAGAGATTGCCACAGTAGACATGGTGACTCCAGAGCCGTTGAGCGTGATAGATCGCCGCCGGCTCGGCGCGAGGTCAGCGTTGACCGGCGAGGCGCTGCGGGGGTCACCCGGATTCCGTGTCGAGCATAGTGTCACACAGCGCGGTTTCCTGCGAAGTGGTTCACCGCAGTCGGTGACCCGGGCTTACCCGGCGCGGCCGTGGCCAGTAGCGGCACAGCACCCGGCCACGCACGTCGGCCACCCCGAAGGCGCGGGAGTCGTCGGTGACCAGATCGTTGTCCCCGCGCAGCCACCAGCCGCCGGACTCGGCCCGTACCACTCGTTTGACCACCAGCAGTCCGGGACGGGACCGGAAGGTGGCGACCACCACGTCCCCGGGGCGGACCGACCGCCCGCCCCGGCGGACCAGCAACGCGTCGCCGTGCCGCAAGGTGGGTGCCATAGACGGGCCGTGCACGAGCACGGCGAACAGCGGCGAAAGCACTTGCACCTCCCACCCGGTCAGCGAGGCCGATGCGCGATAGGGTCGGCAGGGAGGATCATCCTCCAGCTTACGCGTGCCGGCGATCGTGCCGCCGGCCAACACACGGAGGGTCCTGATGCGACTTCTACGCATGTTTACTCCGCGCACGGTGGTCAGCGCCCACTGCGACCTGCCCTGTGGCGTCTACGACCCGGCGCAGGCCCGGATCGAGGCCGAATCCATCAAGGCGATCGCGGAGAAGTACCAGGCGAACACCGACCCGGAGTTCCGCACCCGGGCGCTGATCATCAAGGAGCAACGCTCCGAGCTGGTCAAGCACCACCTGTGGGTGCTCTGGACCGACTACTTCAAGGCGCCGCACTTCGAGAAGTACCCGCAGCTGCACCAGCTGTTCAACGAGGCGACCAAGCTCGCCGGTGGCGGCGGCGGGACCAAGGCGTCGGTCGACCCGGCCAAGGCGGACGAGCTGCTGGTCAAGATCGACGAGATTGCGAAGATCTTCTGGGAGACCAAGCAGGCGTGATCCGTCGGTCCGGCCGGTGCGCGACGCGCACCGGCCGGCCGGGGCCGCCGGGCGCAGGTCGCCCTGCCACGGCCGTGGCAGGTGTCAGCTGCCGCACACCACCCGCCCGGCTCGGTCGGACAACGAATCACTCCGGATGACACCGCAGGGATAGACGTCAACCGGTAGAGTCCACGCGGGGGTATCCGGGATGAGTTCGCTGGTCACACAATCCGAGCCGACCGTCGACGATGACGTGGTGCTGCTCACCGTGCCTGCCGACGGCGGCTACCTGAGCGTGCTGCGTACCGCGACGGCCGGGCTGGCCGCACGCCTGCACTTCGCGCTGGACGAGATCGAGGATCTACGGATCGCGGTCGACGAGGCCTGCGCCATGCTGCTCGCCGTCGCCGCCCGCAACGCGGACCTGCAGTGCCGGTTCTCGGTGACCGACGACGCGCTGACCGTCGAGGTCGCCGTCGCGACGGTACGCGGTGCCCGACTGCCACCGGACTCCTCCTTCGCCTGGAAGGTGCTCCGGGCGCTGACCACGTCGGCGTCGGCGACCGCCAGCAGCGGCCAGGCCAGCATCAGGCTGCTCACCCGCCGGTTCGGCCAGCACTGACCGACCGGTGGGCCCACCCCGACCGGCAGCCGGTCGGTCACTCCAGCCCAAAGGCTCGGGTCGTCGGCGGGGCCACCAGCAGCACCGTCACCGACAGACCGAGGGCGATCAGCGGTACGCCGAGCCAGACCAGGCCGCCGACGATCATGTAGTAGCCGACCGGTAGCAGCATCAACTGCGCGACGATCGCCGGTGCCCGGGCCGCGCTACGGCGGCGGGCCACCGCACGGGCCAGCACCGCGAGCAGCGCCGCACCTCCGACGGCGAACCCGGTGACGATCAGCGCCGAGGCGAGATCGGTCGCGGTGCTGGTGAAATCCTGGTACGCGAGGTAGCCGGCGACCAGCCCGACGGCCACGGCTTCTCCGGCCAGCAACCGCACAGCCCACCGCAACGTCACCGGAGTGGGCTGTGCGTCGATGGTCACGGCGTCACGATACCCGCGCCGGCTCGCGATAAAGTGCCGCCCATGCGGGCCCTCTTGGTGGTCAATCCGAAGGCCACCACCACCAGCGAGCGCACCCGGGACGTGATCGTCCGGGCGTTGCGCAGCGAAGTCGACCTGTCGGTGGCGTCCACCCACCGGCGCGGGCATGCCGTCGCACTGGCCAGGGCGGCCGCTGAGGACGGCTTCGACGTGGTGGTCACGCTGGGCGGCGACGGCACCGTGAACGAGGCCGTCAACGGCCTGATGACGTCCACTCCGGCGATGGAGACGCTGCCGGGTGCGGCAGCGGACCGGCTGCCGGCGCTGGCGGTGGTGCCGCTCGGCTCGACGAACGTCTTCGCCCGCGCGGTGGGGCTGCCGCCGCAGTGGCCGGAGGCGACGAGCGTACTGCTGGAGGGTCTGCGGACCGGGCGGTTCCGTACCGTCGGGCTGGGCCGCGCCGACGGCCGGTACTTCACCTTCTGCGCCGGGCTGGGGTTGGACGCGGCGGTGATCCGGCAGGTCGAGCGGGCCCGACTGCGCGGGCGCCGGTCCACCGTCGGCCTCTACCTGCGGTCGATGGTCAGCGAGTTCTTCATCGGAATGGACCGGCGGCATCCGGCGATCCGGTTGGAGCGGGCCGGTGAGCCGGTGGCGACGGAACTCGCCACCGTCGTGGTGCAGAACACCGCGCCGTGGACCTTCATCGGTGAGCGGGCGATCAATCCGAATCCGGAGGCGTCCTTCGATCTCGGCCTGGACGTGATGGCGCTTCGCCAATTGCATGTGCCGAGCACCACCCGCACTTTGGCCCAGGTCGCCGCCAGCCGACCGGATCCGCGCGGCCGCCAACTCGTCCGACTGCACGATTTGTCCGAATTTACGCTATCCGCAACACAGCCGCAGGCCTTCCAACTCGACGGAGATTATCTCGGAGAGCGGCTCAAAGTCCGTTTCGCGGCGGTCCGAGAGGCCTTGCGAGTAGTCTTCTGACACTCTCCGTAACAGAGCTTCGACTGCGGAGCGTGACCAGAGGCACGGAAGACACGTGGCCGAAATGCCTGCACTGCGGCGCGGAACGTACTACATTGATTCTTGACTGTCGCACTCCGGGTGTCGGTGAGCGTCAGAAAACGGACAAATGGGTCGTGACGTTGCTCACCCGATTGGACTTTTTCTGAGCGCTGCTCTTGACATCGCAGGGGTTCGTGAAAGTATTCACAAGCGGACCGATTCACCCGGGACGTTGCCTGGATGCGCTCGCCACGCGGCAGCTAGGAGCAACGTTCCACAGGCTTACGCCTGCTCACGCGCTGCCGATCCGACGGATGCAATCCGTTGTGGCCGACTGCGCGGGCGCATAAAGAAAGACCGGAGCATTTACCGCCACCGATCCAGAATGAGGAGTGTTGCCGCCATGGACTGGCGTCACCATGCTGTCTGCCGCGACGAGGACCCGGAGCTGTTCTTCCCGATCGGGACGTCCGGCCCCGCGATCCTGCAGGTCGAGCAGGCCAAGGCTGTCTGCCGGCGCTGCTCCGTGACCGACCAGTGCCTGCAGTGGGCGCTGGAGTCCGGACAGGACGCTGGCGTCTGGGGCGGGATGAGCGAAGAGGAGCGGCGCGCCGTCAAGCGTCGCGGCGGACTGCGCGTCCTGCGCGCTCAAACTGCCTGACCCACCCGACCACCACCAAGCGACGTCCGTACGGCGCCCCGGAGCTGTCTCCGGGGCGCCGTCGTACCTGGCACCCCGGCGGCTCCGAGCCGGCAACCGCCACGGTACGCGGCACCCACTCAGACCGGCACCGGCGCGGCCGCCCAGTCGACCCGCCGCAGCACCAGCCGGGCCAGCTCCGGTGCGCCGGCCAGCGGTGCCGCCGCACAGACCGCGCCAGCCTGCCGGGCCGACGCCATCGCCGTGTCATAGAGCAGGCCGGGTGCCAGGAAGTACGCGGCCACCGCGACGCGCCGGGCACCCGCCGCACGCAGGGTCTCGACCGCCGCCCCCGCAGTCGGCGGTGCCGCCGAGGCGAAGCCTTCGACACACGGCACCCCGACCTCGGTGCCGAACGCCGTCGCGGCCACCGCCACCGTCTCCCGGGCTGGAGCCGACCGGGTGCCGGCGGCGGCCAGCACCACGGCGTCCCAGCCGGTGCCGGCCTCGGCGAGTCGCCGCCGCAGCCCGGCAGTCAACAGCGGGTCCACCGCGTCGGAACCGACCGACGGGCCGAGCACCCGGGTCGTCGTCACCGGCATCCGCAGCCCGTCGCGGTACGCAGCCCGCACCACCTCGGGAATGTCCACCCGGCCGTGGAACGCCTCGGTCAGCAGCAGCGGCACCACCGTCGCCCCCGGATAGCCGGCAGTCTGCAGGTCGGCCAGCACCGCCCCGGGACGCGGTCCGGCGTGGTCCAGGTACGCGGCCCGGACGTCGACCCCCGGCCGGGCCGCAGCGACCGCCCGGACCAGCGCCCGCGTTGCCGTCGCCGCCTGCAGGTCCCGGCTGCCGTGCGCCACCAGCACGATCGGCCCGGTCATCCGTGCAGGCCGCACTCGGTCTTCTCGAACATCGCCCAGCGGCCGGCCCGCGGGTCCTCGCCGGCGGTGGTACGCCGGGTGCACGGCCAGCAGCCGATCGAGGTGTACCCCTGCTTGAACAGCTCGTTGACCGGGATGTTCCACCGGGACACGTAGGCGTCCACATCCGCCTGGGTCCACGCCGCGATCGGATTCACCTTGACCCGGCCGCGTCGGGCGTCGAACCCGACCACCGGGGTGTTCGCCCTGGTAGGCGACTCGTCACGGCGCAGCCCGGCGGCCCAGGCGTCGTAGTCGCCGAGCGCCCGCTCCAGCGGCTCGACCTTGCGCAGCGCGCAGCACTCGTCCGGTGACCGGTTGAACAGCCGGGGACCGAACTCGCCGTCCTGCTGGCCGACGGTCATCCGGGGCCGGATCGACCGCAGGTTCACCGGCATGGTCGCGGCCACCTGGTCACGGACCCGCAGCGTCTCCGGAAAATGCAGCCCGGTGTCGAGGAACACCACGTCGACGCCGGGTGCCACCCGGGAGACCAGATGCGCCAGCACCCCGTCCGCCATCGAACTGGTCACGCAGAACCGGTCACCGAAGGTCCGCACCGCCCACCGGGCGATCTCCTCGGCCGGGGCATCCTCCAGCTCCCGGCCGGCGCGGTCGGCAAGGGCCTGCAGCTCGGCCGGGCTGCGTCGGGTCGGCTGCTGGTCGGCGGCCGGGCCGAGCCGGATCAGGTTCAGGTCGGCGGCGAGCACCGGGCTCATCGGGACACCCCCTTGCGGGCCAGCAGTCCGGTGAACTTGACGGTGAAGACCCGGGCGCAGTCGTGGCACTCCCAGGCGGTGTGCGCGTCGGCGTGCGGGCGGAGGTTCTCCTCCCCGCAGTACGGGCAGTAGAGCGGTGCCGCGCGTGTCTCGGTGCTCACCGCACCTCACCTCGCTCGTTCATCGCAACTCCTCCTCATCGGCCCGGACGACCCAGCTGGCGAACCGCTCGCCGTCGGTACGACCGGCCAGGTAGCGGCGGACCACGCGTTCGACGTACTCGGGCAGCTCGTCGGCGGTGGTCTTGAGACCCCGTACCTTGCGCCCGAAGCCGGCGGTCTGCCCCTGGGCCATGCCCAGGCCCCCGCCGAGATGGATCTGGTAACCCTCGACCTGCTGGCCGTCCGGCCCGACGACCAGCTGGCCCTTGAGCCCGATGTCGGCAACCTGGGTACGGGCGCAGGCGTTCGGGCAGCCGTTGATGTGGATCGAGATGTCGGCGTCCTCAGCGAGACCGGCCGAGGCCAGCCGCTGCTCCAGGTGAGCCACCAGCTCCTCGCCACGCCGCTTGGTCTCGACGATGGCCAGCTTGCAGAACTCGATCCCGGTGCAGGCCATCGTGCCGCGCCGCCAGGTGGACGGCCGGGCCTCCAGGCCGATCGTGCGCATCCCGGTGACCAGCGACTCGACCCGGTCCGGCGCGATGTCGAGCACCAGCAGTTTCTGGTACGGGGTGAGCCGTACCCGGTCCGAGCCGTGCTCGGCGGCCAGGTCGGCCAGGGCGGCGAGCTGGCCGCCGGAGACCCGCCCGACCACCGGGGCGACTCCGACGTAGCGGCGGCCGTCGGCCTGGGGGTGCACCCCGATGTGGTCCAGCGGCTTGGCCGGCAGCTCCGGAGCCGGCCCGTCCAGCAGGGTCCGGCCGAGGTACTCCTTTTCCAGTACCTCGCGGAACTTCTCGGTGCCCCAGTCGGCGACCAGGAACTTCAGCCGGGCGCGGTGCCGCAGCCGGCGGTAGCCGTAGTCGCGGAAGATGCCGACCACGCCGGCCCACACGTCGGGCACCTCGGCCAGCGGCACCCAGACGCCGAGCCGCTGGGCGATCATCGGGTTGGTGGACAGCCCACCGCCGACCCACAGGTCGAACCCAGGGCCGTGGTCGGGGTGGTCGACGCCGACGAACGAGATGTCGTTGACCTCGTACGGTGTGTCGGCCAGCCAGGAGATCGAGGACTTGAACTTGCGGGGCAGGTTGGAGAACTCCTTGCTGCCCACGTACCGGCGGACGATCTCGTCGATCGCCGGGGTGGGGTCGATCTTCTCGGCGGCGGCGACGCCGGCGACCGGGCTGCCGAGCACGATCCGGGGGCAGTCGCCGCACGCCTCGGTGGTCTCCAGCCCGACGTCCTCCAGGGCCTTCCAGATCGCCGGCATGTCCTCGACCCTGATCCAGTGCAGCTGGATGTTCTGCCGGTCGGTGACGTCGGCGGTGCCCCGGGCGTACCGCTGCGAAATGTCGGCGATGGTGCGCAACTGGGCCAGGTTCAGCTGGCCGCCGTCGATGCGCACCCGGAGCATGAAGTACTCGTCCTCCAGCTCGTGCGGCTCCAGCACGGCGGTGCGCCCGCCGTCGATGCCCGCCTTGCGCTGGGTGTACAGGCCCCACCAGCGGAACCGGCCGCGCAGGTCGGCCGGGTCGATCGAGGCGAAGCCCCGGTGGGCGTAGATGTTCTCGATCCGGGCCCGGACGTTGAGCGGATCGTCGTCCTTCTTGGTCCGCTCGTTGGGGTTGAGCGGCTCGCGGTGCCCGAGCGCCCACTGTCCCTCGCCACGCCGGCGGCCGGGTCGGGTCGGGGTGCTGCTGCGCGCCATCGCGGCGTCCTCCGTGTCTGCGGGTCGATCTCGGTGGGCGGCACGGGCACCTGCGCCGTCATCGACGACGGGGCCAGAAGGAAGGCCGGCGCGGAATGCCGCCCGGAACACAAAAAGGTCGGGCGTGCCTCAGTTAGCCGGACAGATGGCGCTGCGGACGCGACCGTAATCGACGTGGCGGCGGGCCACGAAGCGGCGCTCAACGGCAGCGGTCATGGCACGAATGTTGCCACATCCGTACCGGTCAGACCAGCGCACCGTAGCCGACGTCCCACATGACGGGCGGGCTGTGGGCCGGCTCACCTGCGGCCGGCGGGGTCAGGGAGTCACCTGCGGGCCAGCGGGACCACCAGCACCGCCTCGGTGCCGCCGCCCGCCCGGTTGCGCAGCTCGATGGTGCCGCGCAGCTCGCCGGTGGCCAGGGCCCGCACGATCTGCAGGCCGAGCCGGCCGCCCGCGGTCGCGTCGAACTCCGCCGGCAGTCCCTGGCCGTTGTCGACCACCGTCACGTGCAACTGCTTGCGGAACCGGTGCACCGTCACCACCACCTCGGCGGCCGGCTGCGACGCTCCGCCGCCCTCGCCGGCCGGCGGGAAGCCGTGCTCGACCGCGTTGAGCAGCAGCTCGTTGAGCACCATCACCAGCGAGGTGGCGATCTCCGCCGGCAGTACGCCGAACGTGCCCTCCCTGCGCATGACCACCTCGACCTCGGTGGCGGCCACTTCGGTGGCGGCGCTGGCCACCCGGTCCAGGATGCCGTCGAACTCGACCGCCTCGTCGCTGGACATGGCGAGGGTCTCGTGCACCAGGGCGATCGACGCGACCCGGCGTACCGACTCCTCCAGAGCCGCCCGCGCCGCCGGCTGCTCCACCCGACGTGCCTGCAGCCGCAGCAGCGCCGCCACCGTCTGCAGGTTGTTCTTCACCCGGTGGTGGATCTCCCGGATGGTGGCGTCCTTGGTGATCAGCGCTCGGTCCCGACGACGTACCTCGGTGATGTCGCGGACCAGCACCAACGCACCGATCGGCACACCGGCCGGCATCAACGGCAGCGCCCGGGTGAGCATGGTGGCGCCACGGGCCTCGATCTCCTTGCGGGCCGGCGCCTCGCCGCGCAGCGCGGCCAGGATCCGGTTGGCTGCGTCGGTGCCCTCCAGCGGGTCGTCGGCGAGCCGGTGGCACAGCGCGGCGAGGTCCTCACCCACCAGGTGTGCGGAGAAGCCGAGCCGGCGAAACGCCGACTGGGCGTTCGGGCTGGCGTACGTGGTCTTGCCGCTGGCGTCCAGCCGGATCAGCCCGTCACCGACCCGGGGCGCCGAGGTGGTCTCGCCCGGGTGCCGGGCTGGCGGGAAGGTGCCGTCGGCGACCATCTGGGCGAGGTCGTCGGCGGTGGTCAGGTAGTTCAGTTCGAGCTGGCTGGGGGTGCGGGCGGTGGACAGGTTGGTGTCCCGGCCGACCACCGCGATCACCCGCCCGGTCTCCCCGACGGTCGGGCGCATCCGGACCGGCATCGCCTCGTGCCGGGCCGGCGTGTTGCCGTACCAGACGGGGTCGCCCTCGCGCCAGATCCGACCCTGGTCGTACGCGATGGTCAGGTGCGCCACCTCCGGGCCGTCCACCGTCCGCCCGACCTGGTCGTCCTGGTACGCGGTCGGCGCCGTGGTGGGCCGGACCTGGGCCACGCACAGGAACGAGCTGTCGGCGTCGACCGGCACCCAGAGCAGCAGGTCGGCGAAGGACAGGTCGGAGAGCAGCTGCCACTCCCCGGCGAGCCGGTGCAGGTGGTCGATGTCGACCGGCCCGAGGGAGGTGTGCTCCTCGACGAGATCACGCAGCGTGGACACCCTCGTAGCCTGCCATGCGGCGGCGGGGCGGGCACAGCCGTCACCGGGTGGAGGTGACCTTGGCCAGCCCACGGGGCGCGTCCGGGTCCTCGCCCCGGGCCAGCGCGAGGGCCAGGGCCAGCTGCTGCGCGGGCAGGATGTCCAGCAGCGGCGCGTACCGCTCGTCGACGTCGGGCACCCCGATCACCGCGGCCGGACCGGTCACCGCAGCCGGACCGGTCGGGCCGGTCCCGATGGCGCCGGCCCCGGCCCCGATGGCGAGTACGTCGGCCCGCCGCTCACCGAGCCGGCGCAGCACGTCGCGCATGGCGGTGCCGCCGGGCCCGGAGCCGACCACGGCGAGCACCGGCACGTCGGGGTCGGTCATCGCCAGCGGGCCGTGCAGCAGGTCGGCTCCGGAGAAGGCGAGCGCCGGCAGGTACGACGTCTCCATCAGTTTCAGGGCGGTCTCCCGCGCGGTCGGGTAGCCGTACCCGCGCCCGGTGGTGACCAGCCGGGCGGCGAACCGGTAGCGCGGGGCCAGCTCGGCGGCAGTGGGATCGGCCAGCACCCGGTCGGCGAGCGCGGGCAGGGCGTCGAGGGCAGCCCGCTGGTCGGGCGGCAGCACCCCGTCGCCGGCCCGAATCCCCTCGACCAGCATCAGCAGGGCGAGCAGCTCGGCGGTGTACGTCTTGGTGGCGGCGACCGCCCGCTCGTGGCCGGCGGCGATGTCGACAGTGAGCTCGGCGGCGGCGGCCAGCGGCGATTCGGGGGTGTTGGTCACCGCCACGGTCAGCGCGCCCTGCTCCCGGGCCACCGCCAGCACCTCGGCGAGGTCCGGTGAGCCGCCGCTCTGGCTGACCCCGACGACGAGCGCGTCCCGCAGGTCGGGGCGGGCGCCGAAGAGGGTCACGGCGCTCGGTGAGGCCAGCCCGGCGGGCAGCCCGAGCCTGATTTCGCTCAGGTACGCGGCGTACAGCGCGGCGTGGTCGGAGGTGCCCCGGGCGGTGAACACCACGTGGCGTGGGCGGCGGCCGGCGATCGCCGCCGCCACCTCGGCGATCGGCTCGGCGTACGCCGGCTGCAGCAGCCGGGCGTAGCCGGCCGGCTGTTCGGCGATGTCAGCGGCCATCCCGGCGCCGGGGCGGGCGGCACCTGCCCCGTCAGCTGCCCGGTCAGCCGTCCCGGTCTGGTCCGCCACCGGCTTCCGCTGCGTCACGACGCCTCCCTGTCTGCGCGATTCAGCTCGAGCGGTGATCATTCTTGCACTTTTCGGCTGGCTTACGCAATGAAGCGAGCAGCAATGCGCAGGGGTACGACGTTTGGCGCTTCGTGCCCTAGGCTGCCGGAGCCAGGGGGGACGATCGGCTACGAGGATCGGAAGAACGTGTCCGAGGGATTGCACGACCCGCGGCTGGCCGCCGAGGGCGAGCTGGCACTGGCCCGGATGGCACTCGACGAGGGTGACTACCGGCACGCCGCCGACCACGTCGCCGGTGCGATCACACACGCGCCGACCCTGCCCGAGGTGCACGAGATGCTCACCCGGCTGGCCACGCGCACCGGCGGCGGGCTCGACCTGTTCCCGCTGGACGAGCAGGTCTTCATCGGCGCCGTGGTGGCCCGGGCGCATCTGCTGGCCGCCGCCGGCCGGGCCGGCGAAGGGCTCGAACTGCTGGCCGCCGCGACCGGGCACGCGCCGACCGTGGACTGGGCCGGGGTGCCCTGGGTGGGTGCCGAGGACCTGCCGGCCCGGCTCGACCCGGACCAGATCGCCATCGTGCTGATGCAGATCTGCGCCAGCGTGCCCGACCCGGTCCCCACCGCCGACCGGCCGCCACTACTGCCGTATCTGCGGCTCGCCGGGCACGCCACCGCCGCACACCCGGACCACGGCCTGCTGCTCGGCGCCAGTTCGGCGCTGGCCCGCCGGCTCGGGGAGATCACCACCGCGCTGGACTGGGCGACCCAAGGGGTCCGCGCCGAGCCGTCCAAGCTGGCCGAGGTGTGGCTCGGGTACGCGTACCGCAGCGCCGGGCGCACCGGCGCGGCGATCGCCGCCCTCCGCCGGGCGAGCGCCCACGACCCGGACGACCTGTCCATCTACGCCGACATCGCCGGCACCCTCGCCGACGTGGGGCGCCTCGACGAGGCAATCGACTGGATCGAGCGGGCGCTGGCCCGCAACCCCACCTTCGACTGCGCGGTGCACACCGCGTACCGGCTGCGCTACCGGCGGGACGGTGACCTGCGCCACCTGATCGCCCTGGCGGACTTCCAGCGGGACCACCCGGACGACTCGCACGAACACCACGACCTGGCCGAGTGCTGTCACGACCGGCCCTGGCTGGCCCGGCTGCCGGCGGCCGGTGGTCCGGTGGTCGCCACTCTCGAACGGGCGCTCACCCGTGGCCTGGTGCCGAGCCGGCTGTCGCTGCGCCAGCCGGAGCCGCCCAGCGCGATGCGGCTGCTCGGCACGGCCCTGCCCGGACTACCGGTCACCGTGGAGCGGACTCCGACACCGGATCCCCGTCAGCCACGCCGCACTTCGGTACGGCAGCTCTGGCGCTACGCCGGCTGGCAGGCCGACCCGGCGCTGGACCACCCGTCGCCGCAGGCGTGCGAGCGGATCCGGCAGATCGCCCAGCCTGTCTGGCACCACCCGCCGGCGGCGTACGACAGCGCGGTGATCCTGGCCACCCTCGACGCGGACGACCTGCTCGGCCTGCTGGTGCACCCACCGCCGCCAGCGGATCCCGCCGGCACCGACCCGGCCGGCTGGCTGCGGTGCGTGCAGGTGTGGGCCTGCCTGGGCATGCTGCACCACCGCACCGACGAACCCTGGCCCGACTCGACCCGGCGCCGGGTGCTCGTCGACGTGGCCTGGGGTGTCGAGGACTGGGCCGCCGAGGCCGCGCTGTTCGCCCTGGTCACCGCCGCCTGGGTGGATCCGGCGGTACGCCCGGACGTGGCCCGGGTGGTGGCGGAGCGGCTCGCCGACGCGGTGGAGGTCGCCGGGCACCGAACCGTGCCGATCCTTTGGTCGTTGGCCCACCTGGCCCTGGCGACCCCGGAGCTGGACCCGGACACCGCCAGCACGGCACGCCGGATCGCCGGCCGGTCAGCGCGGGTCCCGCGCCAGCGCCGGCCCGGTCTGATCCGTCGGCTGCTGGGCCGAGCCTGATCCCCCGTCGACCGGTCCGCAAGAACCTATTCGATGACCGCGATCAGGTCGCCTTCCTGGACCACGTCGCCCTCGTCGACGGCGAGCTTCTGCACCACCCCGTCGGACTCGGCGACCACCGGGATCTCCATCTTCATCGACTCCAGTATCACCAGGGTGTCGCCGTCGGAAACGGTGTCGCCGGCGGCGGCCACCACCTTCCAGACGTTGGCCACCATCTCGGCCCGGATCTCTTCGGCCATCGGCCGGCCCTCCTCCGTACGCCCGGCTCGCCGGGCGGCCCCGTCCCTCGCGCCGGCCCATCGGCCGGCCCGTCCCGTAACCACCGGCCCGTCCCGCATGTGCCGGTTGCGCGACATCCGAAAGGTATCCGATGACGTGCCCGTCGCGCATGCCGCTCGTCGGACCCGCCTAGCATCAACGGGTCAGCTCCCGGTCTACGGGAGACACCGTCCGACGGGAGGACAGATGGCCAAGAAGGCCCGTAAGAAGAAGGCACGTAAGAAGAGCGCCGCCAACCACGGCAAGCGCCCCAACTCCTGATGCCGTGGGTCGCCGGTCGGGCCACCCGGCCGGCGGCCCGCAGCAGGGTCAGTCCGGCAGGTACTCCCGCGAGTCCGCGTCGAAGACGAACTCGCTGAGCTTGGCGCGCAGCCGGTCCCGCAGCTCGGCCGGTGCCGTCTCGTTGCCACAGCAACGCGCGACGAGCGCCTTGACCTCCTGCTCGATGCCGTACTCCCGCAGGCACGGGGAGCACTCGTCGAGATGGTGCCGGATGAGTTCCCGCCGCTCCTCGGCACACTCCAGGTCCAGGTAGAGGTAGACCTCGGCGAGTACCTGACGGCAGTCCTGGTCGAACGAGTCACCGCCTTGCACGATCGTCACACCTCCTGGCCGGCCGCGGCGGGCTTGGTCGAGCGGACCCGGTTGAGGCCGCGATCGGTGGCGTAGCGCTCCAGCATCCCGCGCAGATTGCGCCGCCCGCGGTGCAACCGGGACATGACCGTCCCGATCGGAGTCCCCATGATGTCCGCGATCTCCTTGTAGGAGAAGCCTTCGACGTCGGCAAGGTAGACGGCGAGCCGGAAATCCTCCGGCAGTTGCTGCAGGGCCTGCTTGATGTCGCTGTCCGGCAACCGCTCCAGCGCCTCGGTCTCGGCCGATTTCAGTCCGCTGGAGGTGTGCGACTCGGCGGCGGCGAGCTGCCAGTCGGTGATCTCCTCAGTCGGCGCCTGCACCGGCTGGCGCTGCCGCCGACGGTAGGAGTTGATGTACGTGTTCGTCAGGATGCGGTAGAGCCAGGCCTTGAGGTTGGTGCCCTCCTCGAACTGGTGGAAGGCGGAGAACGCCTTCAGGTACGTCTCCTGCACCAGGTCCTCGGCGTCGGCCGGGTTGCGGGTCATCCGCAGCCCGGCCGCGTACAACTGATCGACGAAGGGTAACGCGTCACGCTCGAACCGCGCGCGCCGCTCGTCTGTCCGCTCTGATCGGGTCAACCGCTCGTCCCCCCTCGACTGTCCCGCCGAGGATACGCGCAAAGGCTGGCCGGCCGTCGCGGTTCGACCAGGTGTGCCCGTACTCACCGGTTGTGTGGCAGGCTGACCCGTCCAACGCGGGGCGGGCTCACCGACCCGCCGCGCGGCTGACGCCGGCCGGACCGGTCCGAGGGGTCGGGACGGCCCCGGCGCGGCAAGCCCTTCCAGGGTCCGAAATTCGGGTGACCATTCGAAGGCGTCCCGCAGTCGACGGCCACCGTCGGGCTGGCCCGCGGGCTGCGTCGCGCCGCGTATGTGGATGCGCACCGGTTCTCCACCCCTTCATCGAGACTTAGCTCCCGGGGTAGTAACGCGGGCCGGGTGGTAGCGCATTCCAACCCGTCCCGGCCCCGGAACCCGGTGACGGGCTCCGGAACCGGGAAGGGCCTGGGAGTTCCCGCGGCGGTGTCGCCACCGCGGCGCTCCGGACGCCGGCTCGGCGTCGCGGACACCCGATGCAACGACGGGTACCGGGCACCGGACACGGCCCGGCCGTGCGGTCACCGGCCCGCCCAGCCGTGCCGGACCAGCCAGTCGACCACCACGTCGGCCGTGCCGGCCGGGTCGACCCGCAGATCGTGCCGTTCACCCGGCCGGACCACCACGTCTCGGCCAGCCGCCGGGTCCGGCACCCCGAACGGGTCGCGGTCGCCGTTCACCACCAGGGTCGGCCGACCGGTGTCGAGCTCGTCCGCCCGGGTCCGCTCCGGACGACCGGGCGGATGCAGCGGGAAGGCGAGGGCGACGACCGCGTCGGCGTGCACCGCCGCAGCCGTACGACAGGCCACCCGCGCCCCGCTGGACCGTCCGCCGACGATCAGCGGTGGCGCGGGGGTGAGCCCGGCGACCACCTCGGTGACCACGGCACGCCAGGCCTCGTCCAGGTGGTGGGCCGGCGCGGGAGCCCGCCGACCGGCGACCCGGTACGGCTGGGTCACCAGGGCCACCGCAACCGCTGCCCGGGACGCCGCTGAGCGCACTGCGGACAGGTCGGCGGCGGTCACGTCGCCGCCGGCACCGTGCCCGAGCACCAGCAGACCAGCCGGGGGCACCGGCGGGACCGTCAGGTCGACCCAGGCGGTCCCGCGCGGCGTCGGCACCGACCGCCGGTCGACGCTCGGGCCCACGGTTGCGCCCGGGTCGGCCGGCTCGCCCCGGCCCACCGGCCCGCCCGGGTCCACCGCCTCCGGCTGGTCCGGGTGGCTTCGCTTCACCGGACCATTGTGCCGTGGTCGCCGGGCGTACCCGCCTGGCAACGCCCCAATCAGCTCAGCGGCACCAGGGTGAGCAACCGGTCGCGGACCGGTGGGCCGGCTTCGTCGACCGGACCGGGATCCGGACCACCGGAGTCCCGCCAGGCCACCTGCATCGCCCGGCGTTCCCGTGGGGTCGTCGCCCCCCAGACGCCGTGGCTGTCCCCGGCGTCGAGCGCCCAGGCCAGGCACGGCCCCTGGACCGGACAGGTACGGCAGAGCGCGACTGCCGCGTCGGCCGGTTCGCTCGGCGCGGGAAAGAACGTCTCCGGGTCGACGCTCTGACAGACCCCATGAGTCCGCCAGGCCTCGTCGAGGCGGCGTTCCGCCATCGCTGTGAGCAGCCTGGGGTCGCGGCGCGCGGCAGCGACCTCGTGTGGACGGGGCATTCGCGCCCGTGTCATTACCCACCTCCCCCGTGGGAACTTAGACATTGATCAACATCGTTCATCTGCGGCGAATCGGAATCCACTCTCGGCGCTGGTTTCTATCGCACTTCGGCAGGCGCAGACAAGGGCCTGCATCGATTCTGGGGAAAATACGTCTGGCGATTCGGTCCCAACACTGGCAAACCTCCACCTGCGTAGTCGGCCGATCACCGAACGCGGGACCCTGGTGTCGCCGCCGCGTGTGGGAGCGGTACCATCCGCAGGGTCAGAAGAGCTCCGGCTGCGCCGTCGGACCAGCCGGCCCCGACCCGCCCCCCGGAGCGACCCGTTGCACCAGTTCAGCGCCGTTGTTGCGGACGTTGCCGACCGCTGTGCCCACCGGCCGAATCTCGATGAGGTCCAGGTAATTGTCATCCGGCGCAGCCAACAGGGCGGTGCCGTCCACGTCCGGATCGAGCCATTCGGCCCAGCGGTCCTCCGGCAGCAACAGCGGCATTCGATCATGAACCTCGGCGAACGGCCCGACCGCCGCAGTGGTAATCACACTGCTCGTGATCATTGGCTCGGCCCGGCCCCATACCGACCAGAGACCGGCGAACGCCAGTACCCGGCTGTCGACCGGGGTCATGAAGTACGGCTGCCCGCCGCCGCGCCGGGCACCGGGCGGGCGTACCCACTCGTACCAGCCGTCGGCCGGCACCAGGCAGCGACGGCGGGCGAACGACGGCGCGAACGCCCTACTGGTCGCGACCGTCTCCGACCGCGCGTTGATCATCCGCGCGCCGATCCGGGGGTCGGCCGCCCACGGCGGTACCAGGCCCCACCGGGCAACGCTCACCACCCGGCGGGCGGCCGCCGGATCGGCGCGCGGCTGCGGCTGGCCGGCCCGGTCGCCCCGGGACAACCGCACGATGGGCACCGGATCGGTGGGTGCCGCGTTGTAGTCGGCCGCCAGCGGGCCGCCCGTGTCGTCCAGCGCCTCGAACAACGCGGAGAGATCCGCCGCGCTGCGCGTGGTCGCGTACCGCCCACACATGGTGCCCAGGCTAGTTGGTCGGCCCGGCGGGGTTGGCACACTGTACGGGTGCCTGAACTGAGCAGCGTCCCGCTGCACCAACCGTGGACCGCACCCCGCGCCGCCGGTCCGGTCCGGTCCACCCTCCGACTGCCCGGCTCGAAGTCGATGACCGCCCGCGCCCTGGTGCTGAGTGCGCTCGGCACCACCCCCGGCGGCGTCGTCCGCCCGCTCCGGGCCCGGGACACCACGCTGATGGCCGCCGGCCTGGCCGCGATGGGGACCGGGATCGACACCGGCTCCGCGCAGCGCTGGCCGGTCGTCCCGGCCGCACTGCATGGCCCGACGCACGTCGACGTCGGCCTTGCCGGCACCATCATGCGGTTCCTTCCGGCGGTGGCCGGGCTGGCCGACGGCCCGGTCACCTTCGACGGCGACCCGCAGGCCCGGGCCCGCCCGCTCGGCCCGCTGCTCGACGGTCTGCGCCACCTCGGGCTGCGCATCGACGCCGCACCGACCAGCGGCCTGCCGATCACCGTGCACGGCACCGGGCAGGTCGCCGGCGGCGAGGTCGACGTCGACGCCTCGAAGTCCAGCCAGTTCGTCTCCGGGCTGCTGCTGGCCGCGCCCCGGTTCACCGGCGGGGTGCTGGTCCGGCACACCGGAGCGGTGCTGCCGTCCGCCCCGCACATCCGGATGACCGTCGAAATGCTGCGCGCCGCCGGCGCGGTGGTGGACGACTCGGTGCCACAGACCTGGCGGGTCGAGCCGGGCGAACTGCGCGGGCGGGACTGGCCGATCGAGCCCGACCTGTCCGGCGCGCTGCCCTTCTTCGCCGCCGCGCTGGTCACCGGCGGCACGGTCACGCTGGCCGACTGGCCGGCGCAGAGCGCCCAGCCGGTAGGCCTGCTGATCGAGCTGATCGAGCAGCTCGGCGGCTCGGTCACGGTCGACGCCGACGGGCTGACCGTACGGGGCACCGGCACGGTGCACGGCGTCACCGTCGACCTGCGCCAGGTCAGCGAGTTCACCCCGGTGATCGCCGCACTCGCCGCACTCGCCGACGCGCCGTCGCGGCTGACCGGCGTCGCCCACATCCGTGGACACGAGACCGACCGGCTGGCCGCGCTCGCCGCCGAGTTGACCGGGCTCGGTGCCGCGGTGACCGAGCTGCCCGACGGGCTGGAGATCGCCCCCGAACCGCTGCACGGCGCGGTGTTCCGCACCTACGACGACCACCGGATGGCGCACGCCGCCGCCGTGCTCGGGCTGGCGGTGCCGGGCGTCGAGTTGACCGACGTCGCGTGCACGGCCAAGACGCTGCCGGAATTTCCGGCACTATGGTCGGCGGTGGCGGCAGGAAACTGACCGCGACGGGAAGGAGCCGATCCTGGCCGGCAGGCGCAGGGAGTACGACGAGGACGACGTGCGGGTACGACCCCGCCGGTCGTCCCGGCCGCGTACCCGCACCCGCCCGGCGCACGACGACGCGGTCGACGGTTTCGTGGTCACGGTCGACCGGGGCCGCTACGGCTGCGTGCTCACCGGCCCGCCGGCCACCCAGCCGGTCGCCGGCCCGCCTCCAGTGGTGACCGCGATGCGGGCCCGGGAACTCGGCCGGCGCGCGGTGGTGGTGGGCGACCGGGTCGCGCTGGTGGGCGACGTCTCGGGTGACGCCGGCAGTCTCGCCCGGATCGTCCGGATCGACGAACGGGCCTCGGTGCTGCGCCGTACCGCCGACGACGACGAGAGCACGCCGGAAGGTCGGCTGGAACGGGTGGTCGTCGCCAACGCCGACCAACTGGTGATCGTCAGCGCGTTGGCCGACCCGCCGCCCCGGACCGGGTTCATCGACCGTTGCCTGGTCGCCGCATACGACGCCGGGATCGACCCACTGCTCTGCCTGACCAAGGCAGACCTGGCCGACCCGGCGCCGGTTGTCGACTACTACCGGGACCTCGACCTGGAGTACGTGCTGTGCCGACCCGGCGGTGACCTGACCGACCTGCGGCGCCGCCTGGCCGGTCGGCTCTCGGTGCTGGTCGGGCACTCCGGGGTCGGCAAGAGCACGCTGGTCAACCGGCTCGTGCCGGAGGCGTTGCGAGCGGTCGGCACGGTCAGCGCGATCGGCCGGGGACGGCACACCTCGTCCAGCGCGGTCGCCCTGCGGCTGCCGTACTCCGGCGTGTCGCCCGACGGTGCCGACACGCCGGCCGACGATGCCGATGTGGGTACTCGGGCCGACGCGCGGGTCGTCCCGGCCGGCGATCCCGGATGGATCGTCGACACGCCCGGCGTACGCAGTTTCGGGCTGGCCCACGTGTCGGCCGAGAGCCTGCTGCACGGCTTCGCCGACCTGGTCGAGGGGAGCCTCGATTGCCCGCCGAACTGCGAGCACACCGGCGACGCCGACCGGTGCCGGCTGGGCGGCTGGGTGGCGGCCGGCAACGCCGATCCGCGCCGGCTGGCGTCGTACCGACGGCTGCTGGACTCGCGGTCCGGGGACACCGAGACGGGCCGTACCGCGACCCGCGAGTGAGCCGGCCGAACCTTGCGCGGTAGGACATCCGACCATTGCGGTGAGTAATCAGATACCTTTCCCGCCATGGCCCGGTACGCCGACGATCTCTCCCTAGCCCATCTGCTCGCCGACACCGCGGACTCGATGTCGATGGCCCGTTTCCGGGCGCTCGACCTGCGGGTCGAAGCGAAGCCGGATCTCACGCCGGTCTCCGACGCGGACACCGCCGTGGAGAAGGCGCTACGCGCCACCCTGGCCCGGACCAGACCCCGCGACGGGGTGCTGGGCGAGGAGTTCGGCGCGTCGGTCGCGGCGGCGGGACCCGGCAACCGGCAGTGGGTGATCGATCCGATCGACGGCACCAAGAACTTCATCCGGGGCGTACCGGTGTGGGCCACGCTGATCGCCCTGATGGAAGGGGATCAGCCGGTGGTCGGCCTGGTCTCGGCACCGGCGCTGGGCCGACGCTGGTGGGCCGCAGTCGGTCACGGAGCGTACGCAGGACGACACACAGCCGCCGCGACCGCGATCCGGGTCTCCGGGATCCGCCGCCTCGCCGACGCCAGCTTCTGCTACTCCTCGCTGACCAGTTGGGAGGAGTCCGGGCGACTACCGGCCATGCTGGACATCATGCGGTCGGTGTGGCGCAGCCGGGCCTACGGAGACTTCTACGGCTACATGCTGGTCGCCGAGGGCGCGGTGGACGCGATGGTCGAACCGGAGCTGTCGCTGTGGGACCTGGCAGCGTTGATTCCCATCGTCACCGAGGCGGGTGGCACCTTCACCGATCTGACCGGCCGGGCTGGCCCGGCCGGCGGCAGCGCCGTGGCCAGCAACGGCAGGCTGCACTCCGACCTGCTGCACCGGCTCAGCTGACCGCAGCCGGTCTCAGATGGAGCGAATCGAGCGACCGTCTATCCTCGCCGGGTGACGTCGACCGGTTGGTGTTTTCTCGCGGCGATGATCGCCACGTACGGCGTCGCACACCTCTTCCAGGCGGTGGCCGCCGCCCGCACCACGGTCCGCCGCTGCTTCGACCCCGGTCTGCTGCTGCGACTCGCCCGGCAGCCGGTGTACCTGATCGGCCTCGGCTGCCAGTGCCTCGCCTTCGTGCTGGCCTTCCTCGCCCGGCGGGACCTGCCACTGTTCCTGGTCCAGGCGAGCGTGGCCGCCGCGCTCGGCGTGACCGCCCTGCTCGGGGTGCTGACCATGGGCTGGCGGCTGCCAGCCGCCGAGGTGGTCCTGCTGGTGCTGCTGCTGGTCGGAGTCACCGCGCTGGTCGTCGCCGCCCGACCCGCGTCGGCGCACCCGCTCGGCCCCCGCGCGGTGGCCGTCATCGCCCTAGCCGGCCTGCTGATCTCCGCTCTCGGTGCCGGGGCCGCCCGGCTGGACGGCCCGGCCGCAGCCGTCCTGCTCGGACTGCTCGCCGGGTTCGCTTTCTCCGCCGCCGCGGTCGCCTCCCGGCCGCTCGCCGGCACCGCCAGCTACCGGGACCTGGTCACCGAACCACTGCTCTACCTGCTGATCGTGCACTCAGCCATCGGTCAGTGGCTGATCGGCCTGGCGATGCAGCGCGGTTCGGTCACCGCCGCCATCGCGGCGATGGACGCGGCGGGCGCGGTCCCGGCCGCCATCGTCGGCCTGCTGCTGCTCAACGACAAGATCTGGCCCGGACGCGAGTGGCTGGCCGCGGTCGGTTTCCTGATCACGCTGGCCGCCGTGCTCGGTCTGACCCGGTACGCGACGACCCAGCACGCGCCCGAGACCACGCGGCCGGCCTGGGCCGGTAGCCCGGGCCAGGCAGACCGGACCGACAGCACAGGTCAGCCGGCCCGGATCGGCGTGGCGGCGGCCTCCGCCGGTGCGGTCGCCTCGATCCCCGCCAGATCGATCTCCACATCGACCGGCTCGACCGAATCGCCGTCGGGCAACTGCCCGGAGACGACGCCGCTCGACCCCGCCGGCACCGGGCCGCCGTGGCGCGACCCGAGCACCCGCTGGTAGAGCCGTTCGATGGCGGCGGCGGTCCGGTCCCAGCCGTACCGGCACCGGACCCGGTCGACCGCCGCGTGCCCGTACGCGAACCGCTCGGCCTCATCGGCGAGCAGCCGCCGCAGCGCGACGCCGAGCGCCCGGACGTCGCCAGGCGGCACCAGCCGACCGGTCACCGCGTCCACCACGCAATCGGCCACCCCGCCGTGGGCGTACCCCACCACCGGCACGCCGCACGCCATCGCCTCCAACGCCACCGTGCCCACCGGCACGTACCGGCTGGTGCAGGCGACCACATCGACCGACCGGTACAGCTGCGGCATCTCCCCGGCCGGAACCGCGCCGATCAGCTCGATCTGGTCGGCCACCCCGTACCGGGTGGCCACCTCCCGCAGCCGCCGCGCCTCCGGATGCCCGGCCAGCTCGGCCCGGTCGGGCCCGCCGGCGATGAGCACATCGACGTCGCCGACCAACCGGAGCGCGCCGATCAGCTCGTCATGCCCGGAGCCGGGGGTGAGGTCGCCGACGGCGAGCAGCCGGCGACGCCGCCGGACCGGCGGCGTGGGGTCCGGCGCGAACCGAACGGTGTCCACCCCAGGGGGAATCATCGCGACCGACGCGCGGTCCCGCCCCATCCGGGCCAGTTCGTCCACCTCCTCGTTGCACTGCGCGACGGCCGCGTCGACCACCCGGCACAGCGCCTGCTCGAGCGCGATCCGTTGCCGCGGCCCCCGGTAGCCCGGACCCAACTGCCGCTGCTGTTGACCACCGATGCTGTGGAAGGTCTGCACCAGCGGAACCCGGCTGCGGCCGACCGCGCTGGCGGCCGCGAGACCACCCGGCCAGAAGTGCCCGTGCACCACGTCCGGCGTCCACTCCCCGTCGTCCCACTGACCCGCCAGCCAGCGCCCGAATTCCGGCAGGTGGGCCAGCAGTGCGGCGGTGCCGAGCCTGGTCGGCGGACCGACCGGCACCCGGACCAACTGGTAGCCGGACGACGACTCGCCGTCCGGCTCGTCCGGTCCGGTCCGCCGCTGGTAGACCCGGACGTCGTGGCCGAGAGCGGCCAGTTCGGTGGCGAGCCGGGCGACGTGCTGCCGGGTGCCGGTGACCGGCTGCCCGGCGGTGTCGAGACGTCCGGGGTCACGCTGTGCGAGGTCACGGTGTACGGGGTGACCCATCGCAGCTCCATCGTGGGCAGACACCAGACCGACGCGCATCTTCACCTCCGTTGCTCGTCACGGGTGCTAGCGGTTCTTTCTAACCCCTGCGGTACGAGGATTCCTCCGGTTCCGGCGAGCACCACCCTCGGGTGAGATCCACGGGTGAAGTACGACGACCACGCCGGTGGTATGACACGCCCAAATCGGGGTACCCGTACGCATGGCAGCGACCGGGACGCAGAGCAGCCGCTTCCGCCCAACGGGTACGTCGGGGCGGCTGACGATCGGGCCTGATGGGACCGGGCCCGATGTCCTTGTCGCCGGGCCGGTACGGGGTGCCGGGAGGAGAAACGTGCCGACCGACCTGCGATGCGTGCTGGAGTGCGACCCGACCGATCCGGTGATCCGGCTGGTCGGGGTGCTGGACCGGCACGCCGTCGACGACGTCCGAGCAGCGTTGCTGGACTGCCTGGCCGACCGGGCGGCCCCGGTCGCGGTGGACGTCTCCGCAGTACGCGACGCCGCGCCCGCCGCGTTGCTGCGGCTCGGCGAGCTCGCCCGTACGGTCGCCGAGTGGCCGGCCGGCGGCTTCGTCTGCTGCGCCGCGCCACCCGGCACCGGCCGGGCCTGGTCTGCGGCAGGGCTGACCGTACTGCCCGACACCACCCTGGCGGCGGCGCTGGTCGACGGCGCTCCGCCGGCCGCGCCACTGAGCGCCGAGCTGGATCCGGTCGTCGGAGCGGCGCGGACCGCACGGGCGCTGCTCGCCGAGGGCTGCCGCCGGTGGGGGCTGCCGCAGCTGGCCGATCCGGCCGCCGTGGCGCTCACCGAGCTGGTGAACAACGTGATGGTGCACGCCGGCACGCCGATGTCGGTGCGGATCGGCCTCCGGGACGGCCGGCTGCGGATGTCGGTGCGCGACGGCTCGGACGGCCTGCCCACCCCGGCCGGGCCGGTCCCGGTGGCACCGAACGCGCTGGGCGGTCGGGGCATGATGCTGGTCGAATCGGTGGCGCGGCGGTGGGGCTGTACCCCGCTGCGCGGCGGCAAACTCGTCTGGGCGGCCATCGATCCGGCGGACCATCCACAGGACGGAGACTGACAGTGGGACGGCACGACAGTTCGACCGGCCCGGCCCGGCTCGCCCTGCTGCTGGCCGGGGTGGCGGTCGGCTACCTGCTCGGCAGCCGGGCCAGGTCCGGCGGAACCGACGTCACGACGGGGCCGGCCGTGGACCAGCCGACGGCCGGAGCCGCGATGGGCCAGCCGCCGGCCGCCGGCCCGGTGCGGGTACGGCCAGCGGTGGCGCCTGCCGGTCAACGGCCCGGGACCGACCTCGGGTACCACCCGGGACGGCCGGCGGACGAGGAGTTCGCCGCCGACGTGGTGAGCGGATCATCTGCGACCACCGCCTCGCACCCGTACCAGGTGCCGGCCGGTCGGACCACGGCGACGCCGGCGGCACCGGTCGGCGACCCGGCCGTGCCGACCGGCGCGGACGGTGACGACGCGCCGCCGCCGGCGCGCCGGCGCCCCGACCCGCCCCGGCCAGGTGTGTGACCGCCACCGACCCGGGTAATGGGACGGCATGCGTACAGACGACTTCCCCCGGCCGGTTTCCGACCCGGAGTCCGAAGGAATCCCGCAGACCGCGGACGACGACTCGACCGCGTACGACGACGTGGCCAGCGGCCGCGAGGCCGACGGTCCGGACCCGGAGAGCATCCCGGGCGACGTGCCGGTGGCGGTGGACCACTTCGGCAACACCGCCCAGGAACAGCTCGACGGGGAGTCGTTGGACTACAAACTCGCCCGTGAGGCGCTGGGCAGGCCGGTGGACGATCCACTCAGTGGGCCGGTCGACCAGGCGCTCGGCGACGAGGCCAACAGCGAACAGGCCGCCGCCCAGGCGCAACGCGACGCTGACGTGCTCGACCCCGGCCCGTACTCGGACCCGAACTCACCGGTCTCGCTCTACGACCACGGTCGGCTCGGTGGGGCGGACAACGGAACGGTGGGGCGGCTGGTCGAAGCCGACGAGGGAGCACACACCGACGACGAACCGGACTCGGTGGCTGCCGACGCGGGAGCCGCCGGTGGCGGGGCCAGTGCCGAGGAACTGGCGGTCCACGAGGCCGAGTCGCCCGAGGACCACCCGATCGGGCGCTGACGGAGCTGTCGCCAGCCGGCTGGCGACGGTTCCGTCAGTCGTCCAGGCCCCGTTCGATCGCGTACCGGGTGAGCTCCACCCGGTTGTGCAGTTGCAGCTTGCCCAGGGTGTTCTGCACGTGGTTCTGCACCGTCCGGTGGGACAGCCCCAGCCGGCCAGCGATCTGCTTGTACGACAACCCTTTGGCGACCAGCCGCAGCACCTCGGTCTCCCGGTCGGTGAGCCGGGGCTCGTCCCCGGCGGGCCGCGCGGCGGCGGCCAGCCGGCGGTACTCGCCGAGCACCAGTCCGGCCAGTCCCGGCGTGAAGACGGCCTCCCCGGTCGAGGTCCGCCGGACCGCGTCGAGGAACTCCGCCGGGCCGGCCGACTTCAGCAGGTAGCCGGTCGCGCCGGCCTTGACCGCGTCGAGCACGCTCTGCTGTTCTCCGCTGGCCGACAGCATCAACACCCGGACGCCGGGCTGCTCGGCCAGCATGCCGCGGATCACCTCCACCCCGGAGATGTCGGGCAACTGCAGATCCAGCACCACCACCTGAGGTCGGGCCGCCGCGCAGATCCGCACGGCCTGGCGCCCCTCCCCGGTGGTGGCGACCACCTCGTGGCCGGCCTCGGTCAGGTCCCGGGCCACCCCTTCCCGCCACATCGGATGGTCGTCGACCACCATCACCCGGATCGGATCCACCGCATCCGCTGGCGCACCTGCCGTCACCCGTACTCCTCCACCGTCGTGTCCGGGCTCGGCACCCGCAGCTCGATCTCGGTGCCCGCGCCGGGCTCCGAGACGATCCGTACCGTGCCGCCGATCTCGGCGACGCGCCCCTCGATCGACTGGCTCACCCCGAGTCGACCCTGCGCGGCCGCCTCCGCCAGCCGACCGGGTCGGATGCCGCACCCGTCGTCCCGGATCGACACGGTAACCGCGTCCGGCTCCTCTTCGACCAGCACCCACACCCGCGCCTGCGGACCGCCGTGGCGCACCGCGTTGTCGACCGCGGCACCGAGCGCCGCACCCAGCTCAGCGGCGAGCCGACCGGGCAGTAGCACCGGCTCGGCCGGGGTGGCGACCGAGACCCGCGACGACGCGTACCCGTTGACCACCGACCGCAGGTCGACCGGCCCGGCGACGAGCGCCGCCGGCGGGTCGGCCGCTGTCCGCCCGTCCGCCGCCGTCGCGGCGGGCTTGTCCGGCGGTACGGTGACCCGGCTGGTGACCAGCGCCCGCAACGCGGCCTCCTGCTCCCCGGCGAGCCGGGCCAGCTCACCGGCCTCGCCGTCGAGGTCGGCCCCGCGCCGGGCGACCATCGCCAGCACCTGCAGCACCGAGTCGTGGATGTCACGGGCCAGCCGTTCCCGCTCCCGGGTCGCGGCGGCCAGCTCCCGGGTCGCCGCCTCCAGCTCGACCGCCCGCTGCAACCGGTCCTCGGCCGCGCCGATCAGCCGGGCCACGTGCCCGACGGCGATGCCGGCCAGCAGCATCAGCACACCGGGAGTGACCGACGACTCGTTGAGCCGGTCCCGTACCGCGAGGTCGGCGGCGGTCAGCACCAGGGCGGCGGTCGCCCCGAGGCGCCGGCCACCGGCGACCGCCCAGGCCAGCACCGGACCTGCGAGCCAGGCGACCGCGATGGTCGGCACCCCGCCGGCCAACGCGGGCCGCCCGATGATCCACGGGCTGACCAGCAGCGGGACCAACGCGACGAACAGGTCGGCGGCGAGCAGCGGCCAGCGACGCAGGTGGGGCCGGGCGTACGCCCAGCTGGCGGCGACCGTCCAGGCGATCATGCCGAGCAGGACCGGGACGGCGACGAGCGGATGGGCGTAGTCGGCGGCGTTGCGCGCGTACAGCACCAGCACATAGCCGAGGGCGGTGAACCGGAACACCGCGAGAGCCCGCCACAACGGGACGATCAGGGTGCCTACCGGGGCGGGGCTCTGCCGCACCCGCCGACGATGGCACACAGCCGAGCGGCCGGCGAGGGCTGGTCGGCCTAACACGCCCGGACCGATGTGCATTTCCCCACAGGTCAACGTAGGGTGAGAATGCCGCGAAAGCACTGACGATCAGCAGCCGGATGGGCCATGACCGACGCAGATCCCCCGTCATCGCGTACGGTCGTGCCTATCGACCCGATGGATCTGCTCAGCGAGGCCTTCGACCGGTCGCAGGTCACTGACCTGCGACATCACGTCGCATCGTGCGCCAGTTCGGCCGGGATGAGCGGCCAGCGGCTCGACGATTTCGTGCTGGCCGTCAACGAGCTGATCACCAATGCGGTCCGGCACGGCGGCGGCCAGGGCTGGCTGCGGATGTGGCGTGACACACAGTCGATGAACTGCGAGGTCGCCGACAACGGGCAGGGCATCGGGTCCGACCGGCTGCGCAACCGGGACCGCCCGGCGCCGAACACGGCGGGCGGCTGGGGACTGTGGCTCACCGAGCGGTTGACCGACACCATGGCAGTCGCCACCGGCCCGGAGGGCACCACGGTACGGATCAGCCTCGGACTGTCCGGCCCTGCGGCGTCCGGGGCCGGGATGTCCGAGACTGCGGCGTCCGGGGCCGGGGTGGACGATCCGGTCAGCCGAACAGGGCGCTGACCGACTCGCCGTTGTGAATCCGGCGCATCGCCTCGGCCAGCGCCGGCGCGACGGAGAGCACCTGCAGCTTCGGCACCCGTTTGGCGGCCGGAATCGGCACCGTGTTCGTGCAGACGATCTCCAGCACGCCGTCCTGGTCGCTGAGTCGGTCCAGCGCACCGCTGGAGAACAGCCCGTGGGTGCAGGCGATGCGGATCGACCGGACCTTCAGCTCCCGCAGGTGGTCGATCAGCTCGATCACCGTGCTGCCTTTGGCGATCTCGTCGTCGAGGACGATCACGTCGCGGTCGACGACGTCGCCGATCACCGCGCTGATCTGCACCCGGTCGTCGCTGAACCGCTGCTTGGCCCCGGCCGCGACCGGCAGACCGAGCATCCGGGCGAAGGCGGCGGCTTCCTTGGCGTTGCCCAGGTCGGGTGAGACGACCACGGTGTCGGTCAGGTCCTGGTCGTGGAAGTGCGCAGCGAGCTCGCGCAGCGCGTGCAGGTGGTCGACGGGAACGCTGAAGAAGCCGTGCACCTGCGGGGAATGCAGCGTCATCGCGAGCACCCGGTCGGCACCGGCGGAGACCAACAGGTCGGCGACGAGTCGGGCACCGATCGAGATCCGTGGGGCGTCCTTCTTGTCCGACCGGGCGTACGCGTAGTGCGGTAGCACCACGGTGATCCGGCCGGCGGAGGCGCCCCGGGCGGCGTCGAGCATCAGCAGCAGCTCCACCAGGTGCTCCTGCACCGGCGGCACCAGCGGCTGGATCAGGAACACGTCCCGTTCGCGGCAGTTCGCCTGCAGCTGCACCTCCAGGCAGTCGTTGGCGAACCGGGACACCCGCACCGGGTGCAGCGGCACGTCGAGGTGGGTGCAGATCTCCGCAGCCAGCTCGGGGTGGGCGCTGCCACTGAACACTGCGATGTCACGCACCAGGTGATGGTAGGTCAGCCCCGGACGGGCGCAGTCGGCGAGACCCTCGGCCGGGCTCAGCCGAGCTGCTTGCGCACGAACTCGATCGACAGCTGGTCGAAGTGCGCCCGGCCACCCTCGTGCCCGTCCCACTCGTACACCTCGATCTCCTTCGGGCCGGCGTACGCGTGGTGGGCGGCGAAGACTGTCGACGGCGGGCAGGTCTGATCCATCAGCGCCGCGCTGAACAGCGCCGGGGCGGTGGCCCACGGCACCAGGTGCGCGGCGTCGACGTAGTCGACCGTGGTGAACGCCGCCGCGGCCCGCTCCGGTTGGATCCGGCAGAACCGGACCAGCTCGTTGTACGGGTCGGCGTCGGTGATCGTGACGGCGCGGCGGATCTGGCACAGGAACGGCACCCGGGACACCACCGCGCCGACCCGGTCCCCGGCGAGCGCGGCGGCGGCCAGCGCCAACCCGCCGCCCTGGCTGGTCCCGACCACGGCGATCCGGGACCGGTCGACATCGGGCAGGTCAGGGGCGATCTCCACCGCTCGGGCCGCGTCGGTGATCAGCCGGCGGTAGTAGTAGCCGGCCGGGTCCAGCACACCCCGGGTCAGGTAGCCCGGCGTGGTCGGCCCGGACCCGTCCGGCCCGGCGTCCGGGGTGTCCCCGCCGCGCCACGACCCGCCCTGGCCCCGGGTGTCCATGACCAGGTGGGCGAAGCCGGCCGAGGCCCACAGCAGCCACTCGTGTGGGCGGCCGCGGCCGCCGCCGTACCCGATGAACTCGACGACGACCGGCAGCGGCCCGGCGGCGCCCGACGGCACGTTGAGCCAGCCTTTGATCTCCTGGCCGGCGAAGCCGGTGAAGCTGACGTCGTACGTGTTGATCATGCGCAGCGCGGTTTCCACCGGGGTCGCCACCGGCGGCACCGCCATCGACCGGGCATCGGACAGCGTCTCGTCCCAGAACTCGCGCAGATCCGCCGGGGGTGACAGCTCAGGCTGGTAGCGCCGCAGCTGATCGAGGGGAAGATCGAACCAGGCCATGGCGGCACGCTACCAGCGCCGGCCGACCCGACGGGGACCGATGTCTGCGGCCATGCCGGCCCTGGCTACGGCCATACTGGCCCGATGACGGAGCAGACCAGCGTGGCCACCGCCGGGCGGTACGTCGCCGCCATCGACCAGGGCACCACCTCGTCGCGGTGCATCGTCTTCGATGCGGACGGCGCGATCGTCGCCATGGCGCAGCGGGAGCACCGGCAGATCTTCCCCCGGCCAGGCTGGGTCGAGCACGACGCCGAGGAAATCTGGGCCAACGTCGAGCAGGTGGTCCGGCAGGCACTGGCCGATGCCGGCGTTGGTGCCGGCGCTGGTGCCGGCCAGCTCGCCGCGATCGGCATCACCAACCAGCGGGAGACCACCGTGGTGTGGGACCGGGCCACCGGCCGCCCGGTGCACCACGCGATCGTCTGGCAGGACACCCGCACCGGGCCGCAGCTGCAGCGGCTCGGCGCGGCCGTCGGCGAGCAGCGGCTGCGGGAACGCACCGGGCTGCCACTGGCCACGTACTTCGCCGGGCCGAAGGCGATGTGGCTGCTGGAACACGTCAACGGGCTGCGTGAGCGGGCCGAACGCGGCGAGGTGCTGTTCGGCACGATGGAGTCCTGGCTGATCTGGAAGCTCACCGGCCGGCACGTCACCGACGTCACCAACGCCAGCCGTACCCTGCTGATGGACGTGCGCACGCTGCGCTGGGACGAGGAGATCCGGTCCGCGGCGGGCATTCCGGCCGCGATGCTGCCGCAGATCGTCCCGTCGGCCTCGATCTACGGTACGGCGGACAGCTCAGTGGCTGGCGGTGCGCTGGCCGGCGTGCCGGTCGCCAGTGCGCTCGGTGACCAGCAGGCGGCGCTGTTCGGGCAGACCTGCTTCCAGCCCGGCGAGGCGAAATGCACCTACGGCACCGGCAGCTTCCTACTGCTCAACACCGGTACGAGTGCGGTCACCTCGCAACACGGGCTGCTGACCACGGTGGCCTACCAGATCGGTGACGCCCCGGCGCACTACGCGCTCGAAGGTGCGATCGCGGTGACCGGCTCGCTGGTGCAGTGGCTCCGCGACAATCTGGGGCTGATCTCCAGCGCGGCGCAGATCGAGCAGCTGGCCCGCAGCGTCGACGACAACGGCGGCTGCTACATCGTGCCGGCGTTCTCCGGACTGTTCGCCCCGCACTGGCGGGCCGACGCCCGGGGCGTGGTCACCGGGCTGACCGGCTACATCACCAAGGGACACCTGGCCCGCGCGGTGCTGGAAGCGTCGGCTTGGCAGACCCGTGAGGTGGTCGACGCGATGAACGCCGACTCCGACGTGGCGCTGCGCCGGCTGCGGGTCGACGGCGGGATGACCGCCAACGGGCTGCTGATGCAGTTCCTCGCCGACGTCCTCGACGTGCCGGTGGTCCGCCCGGCGGTCAGCGAGACCACCTGCCTGGGGGCGGCGTACGCGGCCGGGCTGGCGGTCGGCTTCTGGCCGGACCTGGACACGCTGCGCGCCCAGTGGCGGGCCGACGCGCACTGGCGGCCGGCGATGTCGTCGGCGCACCGGGACCGGGAGTACGCCCAGTGGCGCAAGGCCGTCAGCCGCACCCTCGACTGGGTCGACGACTGACGGCAGCTTCATCGCCGTTCAGCTTCCAGAAATTCACGTAGCGTCACCTCTTCGGGTCGGGTCCACCCGTCGAGCCTGATGCCACAGGTGCATCAAGATGCACCTGTGGCATCAAGTCCGCGACGGCACCTTGGAGTTCCCGGAGCCCGGCAACCGGGCGCGGCTAAACAGTTCGCATTGGACGGCGCACGACGGGGATGCTGTCCGGATGCCCGCCCGCACCGCCTACCACGACGAGCTCGGCGACCACTTCGCCCGACACGCCGACACGAGCCCGTACAACGCCTACGTCGACCGGCCCGCGATGGTCGCCCTCGCCGGGGACGTCGCCGGGCAGCGAATCCTCGACGTCGGCTGCGGGGCCGGGCACTACGCGACAGCTACTCGGCGAGCTACGACGGGTGCTCCGGCCGGGCGGGTGGCTGCTGGTCTCCACGACCCACCCGACCGCCGACTGGCGACACTTCGGCGGCTCGTACTTCGCCGACGACTGGGTGGACCTTTCGCTGGCCGGCGGGCAGATGTCGATCCACTATCAACGGATGACGCTGGAGACGTTCCTGGGCGAGCTGCTGGACGCCGGCTTGCGCCTGGAGCGGCTCGTCGAACCGCGCCCGGTGCCCAGTCTCCGTGATGTCGACGAGGCGGCCTACCACAAGCTGTGCCAGTCGCCGTCCTTCGTCGCCGTCCGGCTCCGGCGACCCTGACGACCGGCGGTGGTCCGGTGCCCTGCTGGTCGCGGGACACCGGACGACACCGTCGAGGGTCAGGGGGCGAGGCGGTGCAGGTCGCGCGGGAAGAGCGTGACCTGGCGGATGTTCGGTACGCCGAGCAGCCGGGCCACGAACCGCTCCAACCCGAACGCGAAGCCGCCGTGCGGCGGCATGCCGTACCGCATCGCGTCCAGGTAACCGGCGTACGGGGTGAGGTCGGTCTCGCCCCGCTCGGCGAGCGCGTCGACGTAGTCGCCGTACCGGTGCAGCCGCTGCCCGCCGCTGACCAGCTCCACGCCCCGGAAGATCAGGTCGATGGCCCGGGAGTGGCCGGGCCGGGCCGGGTCCGGGTGGGTGTAGAACGCCCGGTGCCGGGTCGGGTAGCCCTCGACGAAGACGAAGTCGCTACCGTGCTCGCGCAGCGCCCACTCCCCCAGCCAGCGTTCGTGCTCCGGGGCCAGGTCCGGCTCGCCGGTGACGTCCCGGCCGGTCGCCGCGCTGACCATGTCGAGGGCGTCGGCGAAGTGCACGATCACCGGCTCGGCCGGCAACGCCGGCAGCCGTACGTCGAGCAGCTCCAGCGCCGGCCCGGCGCGCTCGGTGACCGCCGCCAGCATGCCGGCCACCGTGGCGTGGCAGACAGCGATCACGTCCCGGTGGTCGTCGACGAAGCCGAGTTCGGCGTCGAGCGACGTGTACGCGGCCAGGTGCCGGGCGGTGTCGCTCGGCTCGGCCCGGAACACCGGCCCCACCTCGAAAACCCGCTCGAAGACGCCCACCATGATCTGCTTGTAGAGCTGCGGTGACTGGGCAAGATAGGCCCGGCGGCCGAAGTAGTCCAGGGCGAAGACGTTCGCGCCGCTCTCGGTCGCCGTACCGACGATCTTCGGGGTGTGGATCTCGACGAACCCCATCGTCGTGAGTGTTTTTCGGAAGCCGGCGACGGCGGCGGCCGCGATCCGGTGCGTCGCGGCCAGCTTCGGGTGCCGCAGTGCGACCGGCGCGTGGTCCAGGATCGTCGGCAGGTTCGCCCGCAGGTCCGGCCGATACAGATCAAACGGTACGGGCGCCGCCGGGTCGCTGAGCGGGGTGATCGTCGGCCCGGTGACCTCGACGCCACCGGGGGCGGTCGGCTGGGCGGTCGCGGTCCCAACGACAGCGACGACGGTTTCCTCCGGCAGGTGCTCGAGTTGTGCCCGTACCGCCGGGTCGGTGACGACGACCTGGGCGAGCCCGGCGGCGTCGCGCAGGATCAGGAACGCGACGGATTTCAGCAGCCGCCGCCGGGTGAATCCAGCCAGCCAGCCGTACGGGCTGGCCAATGAAGTCCGGTAGACGAGCGGAAAGGATGCGTTGCATGTGGTGACCTCCTCCGGTGTGCGCAACGCGTCCCCAGAGAGGTGTGGGCGAGCGGGATCCTCGCGGTGCCACCACACCTTCACCGCGCCACCGCGTCGTGTACGCGTGGCGCGGCCTTCGCTTACCCGTGACGTGGGCGAGTCGGCGGGAGTCTACTGAGCCCGGACGGGCCGTTCTTTCCCGCAGCTCAGGAGGGTCTTCACGGCTGGGCCGGAGTCCGCCCTCTCAGCTGTGGGCGGCTCTCTGTCACTCCGGTGGGCGCAACCGCTACTCGGCTCCGTCGTCGCTGTTGTCTGCAGACGCTAACCGCTCACCGTCGCCGTCCGCATCCGGATTCCGACCGCCATCGGCGAGAGTCTGGTGGTCGTCGGCTTCGTCCTGCTCGATGAGGTCGACGTCGAGCCGGTCGAGTAGATCACGAAGGGATTCCAGCAGCTCGGCACGCCGATCGGAATCGGCGTCAGCGGCCACCTCACCGACGATGTTCCCACTATCTTTCATCGGTCTCGCTCCCCGGGCCAGTCGATGGCATGCGCCAGACGGAGACGTGTTTCTCGCTGTCGGAGGTGAACGGCGAGCCGTCCCAGTCCGCTACCCGCTGCTCCAGCGTCAGGCCGGCGAGCCGGGCCATCAGGTCGCACTCGGCCGGCCAGATGTAGCGGAAGTTGCTGTTGCCGTAGCTGGCGCTGCCATCGTCGCGCCGCCGGTAGTGGTGCGAGGTGCCCTGCTGGGTAACCATGTCCAAGGTGTCGAAGCCGACGTGCCGATCCGTCACCTCGAACGGCACCGCCGACTGCCCCGGCGGGAAGCGCCGGATGCCCGGCACCCACAGCTCGACAACGAACCGCCCGCCGGGCGACAGGTGCCGGGCGGCGTTGCGGAAGCACTCCACCTGCTCGTCCTGCGTACGCAGGTTTCCGATGCTGTTGTACACGACGTATACCAGGGAGAACCGCCCGGGAACCGTCGCCGTCGCCATGTCGCCGACGACGACCGGCAGGTCTTCGGCCAGCGGAACCTTGCGGCGCAGCTGATCGACCATCGGCTGCGACAGCTCGATCCCGCTCACCGGAATGCCCTTCGCGGAAAGCGGGATCGCCACCCGACCGGTGCCGATTGCGAACTCCAGCGCAGGACCGGCGCCGGCCAGTTGAGCCAGAAACTTCACCGTCGGCGCAAGTACGTGTGGGGCGAACATCTCGGCCGAGCCCTTGTCGTACGCCTGCGCTGCCTGCTCGCCCCACAGGTCACTGCTCGTCATGGACACGATACTCAAAGCGTTCCCGTACACACGCAAGTCATTAAAGTGCGGAGTGGTCACACCGTCGAGGTGAGGCTGACGCACGTCATTTCGCGATTTGAGGTGTGTCAGCCTCACCTCGATGCGGCGGACGACGGCGGTGCGGCGCCCCCAGGTGCCGGCGAAGGTCTGGGTAGGGTCAGCGCCGTGACCGTCACGCGATCCCTGGTCCTGTTCGTCCTCGCCGCGCTGGCCGAGATCGGTGGGGCGTGGCTGATCTGGCAGGGCTGGCGGGAGCACCGCGGCCTGCTGTGGATCGCCGCCGGGGTGATGGCGCTCGGGCTGTACGGGTTCGCGGCGTCCTTGCAGCCGGACCCGCACTTCGGCCGGATCCTCGCCGCCTACGGTGGGGTCTTCGTCGCCGGTTCACTCGTCTGGGGCGTCGTCGTGGACAGGTTCCGGCCGGACCGCTGGGACATCACCGGCGCGGCGATCTGCCTGATCGGCGTCGCCGTCATCATGTACGCCCCACGCGGCTGAACTACGAAGGCCACGCTGCCGGCAGTGCTCCTGTACCCGGCGGGTGCGTCTGGAGCCGGCGATGGTTTCTATTGCGGTGGTTTTCTTGCGTCGGATGCGCGACTGGACCGGCGTACCGGGCAGAAAACGACGGCGACGACCCGGCAAGCTCGTCCGATGTCCCGCCCCGCCACGGTGCCCCGCGAGTTGAGCTTCGAGCCGTTCTCCGGCAGCCGCGCCATCGCCGCCGGCCTGATCACCCGACGGATGCTCAACGGCCCGCACTGGCGCCGCATCCTGCCCGACGTCTACGTGCACGAAGGTTCGTACCGACCCGAGGACCACCGGATGTGGTGTGTAGCCGCCGCCGCACGACTGCCGCCCGGCGCGGCGATCCACGAGCTCAGCGCGGCTTTTCTCTGGGGGATTGATCTTCTGCCGCTACGCGGCCCGAGACAGACGGTGGTACCGGTGCACGTCGCGCTGCCGAAGACCGCCCGGCCTGATCCGCACCCCAGGATCAGGTACGCATCCCGGACGCTCACCCCGGACGACATCACCTCCTTGAGTGGGCTTCCCTTGACCACTGAAGTCCGTACCGCGTTCGATCTGGGCCGATCATTGCCGCGTGCCGCTGCGCTCGGCGCCCTCGACGCGTTCCTCCACCGCCGCCTTGTCACACGCAACAGCCTTGCCGCATACATCGACACCCGCTCCGGGCTGCGCGGCCTGCTACAGGTCAGGGATCTTCTTGCTCTCGCGGAACCGTTGAGCGAATCACCGATGGAGAGCCGGCTCCGCCTGCTGCTGCACGACGCCGGCCTGCCAAAACCCACTCCGCAGTACAGGGTGAAGGCTCCTTCTGCGGGCAAGGGGCGGTTCGTCGCCCGGGTCGACCTGGCGTACCCGCAATGGCGGATCGCCATCGAGTACGAAGGTGACCATCACCGGGAGCGGGCCGCGTTCCGCAAGGACGTGTACCGCTTCAACGCGCTGCGGGAAGCTGGCTGGATCGCGCTCCGCTTCACGGCCGACGACGTACTCCGACGAGAAGAACAAGTCGCCCAAAAGGTACGGCGCGCGATCGCCGAACGCGCCAGCTGACCACATCGCGCCCGTCGAGGTGAGGCTGGCGCACCTCATTTCGCGATTTAACGTGCGTCAGCCTCACCTCGGCACGGAGCACGTCAGGCCGAGGCGGGGCCGCCGCGCCGGAGGGCGGTCACGAAGCCGGTCCAGGAGTCGCCGGAGAAGGACAACACCGGGCCGTACGGATCCTTCGAGTCCCGCACCGCGACGCCAAGCGCACCAGAGACACCCTGGTCAGTGAACCCAACCACCCCGGGAAGCCCAGCCACCTCGACGCAGTTGGAGTTTGAACCGCTTTGACTCGACTTGCGCCACGTCCCGTCAGGCAGTTCGGCTGCGTCCATCCTCGCCTCGCTCACGCTCGTGTTCTCCCGCGAGCCGGGCCACCAGGTCGATCGACTCGGCAGGGCTCAGCGCCACCGTGAGCAGCCTATCCAGTTCCTCGCGAAAGAAGCTCACCTGCTCGGGCTCCTCCAGGAACAATCCGGAGATCTTGTGCTCAAGGTGCACAACCGTCCGATTACGGGGGAAGTCCAAGATGGCGAATGCTCCGTCCAGACCCGTGTAGCCACCAACCGACCACGGCACGACCTGCAGGGTGACGTTCGGGCGGTCGGCGGCGTCGACAAGGTGCCGTAGTTGCCGGCCCATCACCCATGGACCGCCGAGCGGCCGACGCAGCGCCGACTCGTCCAGGATGGCATGCAGCGCCGGGGGTTCGGACCTCGCCAGAATGGCTTGGCGCCCAAGCCGAGCGGTAACTCTGGTCTGCGCGTCGGCCTCCGGAACGCCGCAGCCTTGCAAGACTGCCCTGGTGTAGTCCGGGGTCTGGAGCAGCCCCGGCACAAGCAGTGGCTCGAAGTCGACGATCGCCGACGCCTCGGCCTCCAACTGGATCAACGTCCGGGACTCGACCGGGAGACCACCCAGCACCTCCCACCAGCCGGGCTCGGAACGCTCCGACATGGCGAGCAGCCGCTGCCGTTCCTCACCGGTGACACCGTAGATGACCAGTAGGGACGCGACGTCCTCCAGCTTGCTGCCCTGCCGGCCGGTCTCCATCCTGGACAACTTCGACGCCGGCCAGCCAAGTCTCGCCGCCACCCCACGGACACTCAGCTTCCTACCTTGCCGCAGCGCGCGTAGTTCGCCAGCGAGGCCGCGGATGGCAATTGTGGGCGGCGTCGGCTTGGTCATCGAAATCCTCCTGTCCCAACCTCTTGACACGAGCCTAACCCTGTAGCCATGTTGTACGCAACGTTGCTCCTCAGCAAGCCACAGCATGAATGAGGTGAGCCAGTGATGTTGGTGAAGGTGCGGGCGTACGACCCGGCGGACAGCCCGGGACCGATCCCGTCGGTGATCGACCGCTTCCGGCCCGGCCCGGACCTGCCCGAACAGCTCAGCGAGGCGGAGCACACGGCAGCCCGCTACACGGTGATCCTGGTGCCGCCGGAGGAAGCGGAGGTCCTCGACCTCGGCCGGGAGAACCCAGGGCTCAAGCTCTACCTGGACCACCACTGGGAGGCGGACGTATCCGACCTCGACGAGGCGGCGACGCTGATCTCCGAGCACTGCGGCAAGCCGGTCACGCTGGTCGAGCACCGGGCCGACCTCTGCTACTGGACGGCGTACGTGGAGCTGCCCTACGCCGACGGCGGGAACTGACGCGCCGCCCGGCAGGCTAACTGCGTACTGACGAACGGCTGCCGGGGGGGCCGGGATCGGCCAGCCCGGCAACGTATAGCTTGGTTCTTCAGGGCAACGGCGTGCGGTGGGCCCGAACGACGAAGTCGTGGATGGTCAGCTGGCGCGAGTCGTGGTGCACCTCGCGGGTACGGGACTCCGCCACAACCACCTTCCACTGCGCTTCGGGTAGAGAGCCGACGACGGCGTCCAGACCGATCGACGCGGCCTGTGGGGCGTGGGCAGCCGAGTGGGTGTCGGCGTGGTCGTGGCCGACGACCAGCAGCGTCCCGCCGGGGGCGACGGCGGCGGCCAGCCGTGCCACGAACTGGTCGAACGGCAGGTCGGGGTGGACGTACTGGCTGGTCACCAGGTCGTAGCGTTGCGACGGCTCCCAGCTGGTCAGGTCGGTGGTGAGCCAGGTGATCCGCTGCGCGACGCCCGGTTCCTGCTGCGCGGCAAGCTTCTGGGCGCGGCCGACCGCTGTCGACGAGGCGTCGACGGCGGTCACCTGCCAGCCCCGGCCGGCGAGCCAGATCGCGTCGGCGCCGGTGCCGCAGCCCGCGTCGAGCGCCGTACCGGGGGGCAGGTCCGCAACCTCGGCGACCAGCTGTGGTCCTGGCGAGACGTGTCCCGCCGGGTGCGCCTGATAGTGCTGCTCCCACCAGTCGGCACTGAACGCGGGATGGCCCGCGTGGGTCTCGTTGGTCATGCTTCGACGGTAGTGAGCCTTTCGGCAATCGGAAGAGTTCATGCGGTTTCCGCAAGAAGGTGCCGTACAACAGCGAGGCCCGGCAGCGGGGGCACCTAGCATGGTGGGCGTGTCAGGGGTCGAGCTTTCCGACGTGGTCCGGCAGCGCATCCGTGGCCTGCGGCAGGCGCGCGGCTGGAGTCTCGACTCCCTCGCCGCACGCTGCCACCTGAGCCCGTCCACGCTGAGCCGCATCGAGACCGGCCACCGGCGGATCGACCTCGACCAGCTCGTCGCCCTGGCCCGGGCCCTGGACACCACGATCGACCAGCTCGTCGAGCCGGTCGACGATGCCGACGTGATCATCCGGCCGATGAAGCACCAGGAGCCGGGTCTGGCCACCTGGGTGTTGTCGCGCGGCTCAAGCCAGCCCGGCGGCAGCATGGTGGCGAAGATGCGGATCACTCCGGAGCGCCGTACCGGTCCGGGGCATCTGAGCGTGCACCCAGGGCGGGAGTGGTTCTTCGTGCTCAGCGGCACCGCACTGCTGCACCTGGGTGAGCGGCAGATCCCGGTCGGCCAAGGGAACGCGGCAGAGTTCTCCACGATGATCCCGCACTCCATCGGCGCGGTGAACGGGCCGGTGGAGATCCTCACCATCTTCGACCAGGACGGCGAGCGGGCACACGCGCAGTCGTCGGGAGACGCCCCAACCAGTTAGTCTTGCCATTACTGCAAGCCTTGGTGCCGATTGAGCAAGCCGGCGTTAGCTTTCCCGCATGACCTCTCCAAGCCTGTCTCCGCAGGTGTCCGCCGGGACGGAAGCCGCTGCGGCCGATTCCGACCCGACGATCCACGATCCGCGTCGACGCCGCGCCGTCCTCATCGCGGTCTGCATCGCGCTGATGGCGGTGATCGCCTCCGTATCCGGGCTGAACGTCGCCCAGCAGGAGTTCGCCGTCGCGTTCGGCGCTTCGCAGAGCACCGTCCTGTGGATCATCAACATCTACACGATCACCTTGGCCGCACTGCTGTTGCCGCTCGGCGCGGTCGGCGACCGGTGGGGCCGCAAACCCGTACTGCTCGCCGGGCTGGTCGTCTTCGGGGCCGCCAGCGCCGCCGCCGGCCTCGCCACCTCGACCGAGATCATGATCACCGCACGGCTGCTCAGCGGCGTCGGCGCGGCGATGATCATGCCGATCACGCTGGCCGTGATCACCTCGACCTTCCCGGACCAGGAGCGGTCCCGGGCGATCGGCGCGTGGACCGCTGTCGCCGGTGGCGGCGGCCTGCTCGGGATGTACCTGTCGGCGCTGCTGGTCGACGTGGCGGACTGGCGCTGGCTGTTCGCCCTCCCGGTCGCGCTGGTCGTCGTGGCCGCCGGCCTGACGATCCGGTACGTCCCGAACTCCCGCGAGGAGTCGGACCACCCGTTCGACACCGTCGGTTCGCTGTCGTCGGTGCTGGCCGCCGTCGGGCTGATCTTCGTCCTGCACGAGGGTCCGGAACACGGCTGGACCGCGCCCGCCACGCTGGCGGGTCTGCTCGTCGGCGTCGCCGGCGCCGCCGTCTTCGTCGCCTGGGAGCTGCGCCGGCGGGCACCACTGCTCGACGTCCGGCTGTTCCGTGATCGGGGCCTGTCCAGCGGTTCGGTGGCGCTGCTCGCGGTGTTCGGCGTACAGGCCGGCATCTTCGTGGTGCTCTTCCCGTACTTCCAGGCGGTCCTCGGCTGGTCCGGGCTGCGTTCCACGCTGGCGATGATGCCGATGGCCCTGCTGATGATGGTCGCCTCCGGCCTCGCCCCACGGCTGGCCGCGCTGGTCGGTGCCCGCGCCACCATGGCGACCGGGATCTTCCTCGGCGGCGCGGGCCTGGCCCTGATGGCCGGCTTCGTCTCCGTCGACGGCGGCTACCTGTCGGTGCTGCCCGGCATGCTCGCCATGGGGCTCGGCATGGGCCTGTCGATGACCCCCTCCACCGAGGCGATCACCAGCGCCCTGCCCCGCGCCCGGCAGGGCACCGCGTCCGCGCTCAACGACGTCACCAGGGAGTTCGGTGCCGCGCTCGGCGTCGCGCTGCTCGGGGCGATCGTGTCCGCCGGCTACCGCAACGCCGTCGGCACCCGGCTCGACGAGCTGGCCGTCGACGCGCCCGACGCGGCCCGGGAGGGTATCGCCACCGCTCTCGCCGCCGCCGACGACGCCGGCCCGTACGCCGACGAGCTGGTCCGGGCCGCACAGCAGTCGTTCGTCGACGGCTGGCAGCAGGCGATGTGGGTGGGCGTCGGGGTGATGGTGCTCCTGTTCGGCTACGTGCTCGCCCGGGGTCCGCAGCGTCGGCCACGAGCCGAGCAGCCGGAACCGTCGCCAGGGGATCCCACGAAGGACGCGGTCGCCGGCTGAACGCGCTTTGCGTCAGGTCGTCGTGCTGGTGGTTGGTGCCCATGGTTCGTCTGGGCGCCAACCACCAGATTCACCGAACGCTCGAACTCAGTCGTTTCGGTTGCCACACTTGCTGCACATGTTTCGACTGCCCTCCCGGAGGTGATCATGACTCTCGCGGTCAGTCCGGTCACGCCTGATCCGCAGTCGGTCGAGGTGGCAGCTGAGGCGCTGACGCGGGTGCAGGCCTACCTGCGCACCCACGAGGAGGCTGCGGCAGCCGTTCGACTCGTGGAGGACGGCGCTGGCGACACACTCGTGGTGCCCCGTGGAGCCATCGAGTTGTTGGCGCGCGTTCTGGCCCACATGGCTAACGGCCACAGCGTCTCGGTCGTTCCGGCTCACGCGGAGCTGACAACTCAGCAGGCAGCCGAGCTGCTCAACGTTTCCCGCCCGCATCTGATCGGCCTACTGGAGGCGGGTGAGATCCAGTTCCGCAGGGTGGGCACCCACCGGCGGGTACTCGCCGGATCACTGCTGGCGTACAAACACCGGGACGACGCCCGCCGTCGTGCCGCAGCCGATGAGCTGACCCGGCTCGCCCAGGAGATGGACCTCACCTGAGTCATGACCTTCGTTGTCATCTTCGACGCGAGCGTGTCGTACCCGAGCACGCTACGGGATCTACTGCTGCGAATCGCCCAGTCAGGTCTGGTCGACGCCAAATGGACCGAGCAGATTCTTCAATGAGGTTTCGCCGCCCTACGCCGGCAGCGACCAGACCTCGACGAGGCCAGACTCGCACGGACACGAAGGTTGATGGGCACTGCGGTCCGGGACTGGAAGATCACCGGCTACGAGCCGCTCGTCGACTCGCTCAAACTGCCCGACCCTGACGACCGTCACGTGCTTGCCGCCGCGATCCGGGCGCGGGCTCAACTCACTGTCACCGGCAACCTCCGACATTTCCCCGCCGATGAGCTGACCGGCTGGGACATCGGCCCGAAGTCACCTGACGAGTTCGTTCGCGACCAGATCAGTCTAGACCGCAGCACGGGACACGCCGCGGTGCAGCAGATCGCCGACTCGTGGCGCAACCCGCCTGGGAGCTTCGACGACGTACTTGACCGCCTCGAGAGATCCGGACTCGGGGTCAGCGTCGCCGAACTGCGCGCTCGGCGGTAGCGGCGAGGCGCCCGGATCACCAGGTGTGGCCGGTGATTCGTTCGTAGACCTCGACGTAGCGGGCCCGGGTCATCTCGACGATGTCGGCCGGCACCTGCGGGGCGGGCGGGCGCTTGTCCCAGCCGGTGCCGGCGGCCCAGTCCCGCACGTACTGCTTGTCGAAGGAGAACTGGGGGCGGCCCGGCAGGTACGCGTCGGCCGGCCAGAAGCGGGAGGAGTCGCTGGTCAGCACCTCGTCGGCGAGGACCAGGGTGCCATCGGGGGCCCAACCAAGCTCGATCTTGGTGTCGGCGACGATCAGGCCGCGTTCGGCGGCGAGCGCCGCGCCGCGCCGGTAGACGTCCAGGGTGATCTGCCGCAGCCGCTCGGCGGTCTCCGCGCCGACCTGGGTGACGACGTCGGCGTACGTGATGAACTCGTCGTGCTCGCCGACGGGGGCCTTGGTGGTCGGGGTGAAGATCGGCTCGGGCAGCCGGGACGCCTCGACCAGGCCGGCGGGCAGCGCGATGCCGGAGACCGAGCCCGACTTCTCGTACTCCTTCAACCCGAGTCCGGTGAGGTAACCACGAGCGATGCACTCGACGGGCACCATGTCGAGGCGGCGGCAGCGGATGGCCCGGCCGGCGAACTCGGCCGGTACGTCGGTGGCGGAGACGACATGGTGCGGCACAAGATCGGCGAGCTGCTCGAACCACCACAGCGACAGCGCGGTGAGCAGCTTGCCCTTGTCCGGGATCGGGGTGGGCAGCACCACGTCGTAGACGCTGATCCGGTCGGAGGCGACCAGGATCAGGTCGTTGCCGTCGGCGTACACGTCCCTGACCTTGCCCGAGTGCAGCAGCTCCACGTCGGCAAGTACATCACGACGGCGGCCGGCGAAGACGGGTGCCCGTCCGCCCCGGGCTGGCGGGCGGACGGGCTGGCCAGGTTGGGGGCTCGATCCTGGCCGGCCGCCGCTTCGTCGGCGTTACCCGGGCCGACGAAGCGACGCGTACTGGCCCTGATATTCCTCAGGAAAACGCTTTCCAGTGGGACGAACGCTACGCGATCAGCCCACACACCGTCAATGCATCGACTGAGGAGGCGGCACGAACAGCCGGACGGCCCGTTGACACCCGACCTGGTCGCTTGTGTAAATGATCGGGCCGTAGACCGGCCAGCCCAGCCCTGATCAGGAGAAACCCGTGTCATCATCCGCCGTATCGACACGCGGAGCCGTTGCCCGAACACTCACTGTCCTGATGGCGGTCGCCATCGGACTCGGCGCCTGCGCCACCGACGACACCGGCGAGCCGACCGAGGACGGGCCGATCGAACTCTCCGTTTTCTGGTGGGGCGCGGAGCGCCGGGCCGAGCTGACCCAGCAGGCGCTCGACGTCTACGCCGCCCGCAATCCGGGGATCACCTTCAGAGTGACCTGGCAGGGCTACACCGGCTACTACGACAAGCTGGCCACCCAGGCCGCCGCCGGCAACACGCCGGACCTGTTCCAGATCGACGACAACTACCTGACCGAGTACGCCGAACGTGACGTCGTACTCGACCTCACCCCCTACGTCGACAGCGGCGAGCTCGACCTCTCCGGCTTCCCTAACAGCCTGGTCCAGTACGGACAGATCGGCGGACGGACGGTGGCGGTCGCCGCCGCCGCGAACACCCCGGCGATGGTGTACAACAAGACGCTGCTGGCCGAGCTCGGTGTCGACGAACCGACGATCGGAATGACCTACCCGGTGCTGATCGACTGGGCCAGCCAGATCACCGCGCTCACCGACGGCGAGGTGGCCGGCACGATGGACCCGTCGGCCGACTACAAGGCGCTCTGGCTCTGGCTACGTAGCAACGAACTCGAGCTGTACCGGGGACGGCAACTGGGCTTCGAGGTCGACGACCTCAAAGCCTGGTTCGACCTGTGGCAACAGGCCCGCGACGCGGACGCCACCCCGAGCGTCGAGCTGATCAGGGCGGCGAACAACGGCAACGCCACCCAGCAACTCGTCGTCACCGGTGACGCGGCGACGTCGTTCATGTGGTCCAATCAGCTGGCTGAGCTGCAAAAGCACACCACCGCCGACCTCGGCGTGGTCGCCTATCCAGGCGACCCGGAGGGCCAGTGGGCGCGGGCGTCGATGTACTGGGCGGGATTCCGGGGCACCCGGCACCAGCAGGAAGTGGTGGACCTGATCGACTTCCTGGTCAACGACCCGCAGGCTGGCCGCATCCTCGGCACCGAGCGCGGCCTCAGCTCCAACCTGAAAGTCCGCGAGACGGTGCAGGCGACGCTCGCCGACGAGAAGATGCAGGCGTCGGTCGCGTTCGAGCAGCAGATGTCCGATCTGTTCGGTCCGGCACCGGTGCCCCCGCCGCCCGGCCACACCACGGTCCGGACACTACTGGTCACGGCGGCGGAGAGCGTACAGATCGGCGCGGCGACCCCTCGGCAGGCGGCCGAGGAGTTCGTCGCACAGGCCAATGCGGTGTTGGCGAACAGCTGACCGGGCCACGAAGAGTGAGGTCGGCCGACCACCTGGGTCACCAACAGGCGGGACAGGCGTAACAACCAGTTACATTGGTCGACGTCACGCCGTTTCGACCGTACCGTCAGCATGGGAGGTCCCCCATGCCGGAGGATTACATCGGCCTGCGGGTCGCGCGGTGGCGTGACATCGCCGGCATGACGCAGCAACAGCTCGCCGCCGAGATCGGGGTAAGCCGCGAGTACGTTTCCATGATCGAGAACGGCAAGCGCGCGGTGACCAAGAGGTCCATGCTCATCGCGCTCGCCACCGCGCTCGGGGTCTCTACGATGGACCTCACCGCGCAGCCGTACCTGCCCCGGTCCCGCAACGACCTGGCGCTCTACGCCGCCGTACCGGCGATCCGCAAGGCGATGGACGACGACGAGCCGGCTGCGGCCCGCCCGGCGGCGCTGCTCGCCGCCGAGGCCGACCGGGCGATGCGGGCCCGGATGGCCTGCGACAACCCGACCCTCGGCATCCTGCTGCCCCGGTTGATCGCCGAGATCCGCTCCACGGCCAACGCCGACGAAGACCCAGTCGCACTGCGGATCGCGGTGCAGGCCCTGGTCACCGGTTCGCTGGCGCTCAAACCACAGGGCCACGTCGACCTGGCGATGCGGCTCGCCGAGCGCGCCGTCCGGGCGGCGCAGCTCGCCGACGACCCGGCCTGCGTCGCCGCCGCCGACTACGCGCTGGCCCAGGCGGTCCTGGCCACCGGGCTGCGGAAGCGATCCTGGACGTTGGCCTGCGACGCCGCCGAACGAATCCAACTTCACACAAGTACGGACGAAGGCCGCGCGTGGTACGGCATGCTGCACCTGCACGCCGCGCTGTCCGCCGCCAGCCTAGGTCAGCACGACGTCGCCGAAACGCACATCGCCGAGGCCGCCGACGTCGCCCGGCGTACCGCTGGTGATCCGTGGCGGATGGAGTTCACCTCGGCGAACGTCGCGGTGTGGCGGGTCGGGGTGGTGCTGGAGAACGGCGAGCCGGGCCGCGCCCCGGAACTCGCCCGCAAAGTGGACCAGAGCGCGCTGCGGACCCCGCAGCGCCGGGCCAGGTTGCACATGGACGCCGGGCGCGGGTTCCACGCCGCCAAGCGCAACGAAGAGGCGGTACGGGCGTTCCTGCGGGCCGAGGCGATCGCCCCGCACGAGACCCGCAGCCGGGCCACCGTCCGGGAGATCATCGCGCACATCGTGCGGGACTCGTCGCCCCGTAGTGGCTCCGACGAGCTTCGGCAACTCGCGGTACGGATGGGAATCGATCCACTCTCGCCAGAGGATCATTCGACGTAACCGCTCGTTACGCAGAATCCGCTTGCAGTCTCGTACCGTCATGAGTACGGGGTGCGGTGCCGGGTGTCAGTGGAGAGCCCCCGGTGTCGCACCCCGGCTTCCGGGTCGCACCTGTGGCTCCGCTCGGCGGTCCCCTGTTGCGCTCGCACCGTCGTGAAGGACTGTCGTGGAGGGAGGGACATGGTCTCGTACGACGAGTACCTCTTCGCCGTCGCGGCGACACTGGCCCGCCGACACCGGCCACAGTGGTCGTGGCGCCGGTGGCGGCGGACCTGCCGGTGTGGCGCTGAACTGCCCTGCCGCACCCTGCACCGGGTGCCGATCAACCGGGGCCACTGGCCACGATGAAGCTCCGCCGTCACCGTCCGGTCAGTCGGTAGCCGACCAGACCGGCACCGACCACCAGCAGCCCTACAGCGGTCAACGCCTGCGCCACACTGGCACCGCCACCGCCGGCCGGCTGATCGGCCGGAGCCGCCGGTGGTGCCGGCGCGAGCACCGCGTTGGTCGCGATCAGCGACGGGGCGGGCCGCTCAGCACCCGGCCCGGTGTCCGACCACTCGTAGCTGTCGCCGTCGACGCACCGCTGCACCGCCGGGAACCAGAAGGTCTGCCCGGCCGTCCCGGTCAACCGGACCAGCACCGAGAACTCGGCGACCCCGGCGGCGATCTGCTCGGCGCTGATCGCCGGCCCGGTCCAGCTGACCCGGCCGGGGGTGACCTCGGCAGCCCACCCGGGCGGCTGTCCGGTCGTCGAACCGGCGATCGCCCCGGCCGGCATTTCGACCACCAGCTCGTCGGTGTCCGCGTTGTCGCAGCCGTGGTCGAAGGTGAAGGTCAACGTGGTGGCACCGGCACCGTTCGGGGCCGCGCCGGCCAGCTGGGTGTGGGCCGCCGCCGGCGCCGCCGACCAGAGCGTCACCAGCGCCGCCGGTGCCAGGCCCAGCAGCGCCGCGCCGAGTAGTCCTACGGCACGTCGTCGGAACCTGTTCATCGGATCTCCACCGGAATAATCGCGATCGGGCTGTCGAACCGGGAGGTACGCGCGTTGACGGTGACCTCCCAACTGCCGGGCAACGGGAAGTCGGCGACCGCCTCGTAGCTTCCGGGGCCCGTCTGGGCGAGCCGGCGCTCCAGCGGCCCGACCCCGACTTCGGGCAGCGTGACAGTGACCGTCGGCGGCGTGACCGGCTCCAACGGCTGCCCGGCGACGTCGAACAGCGCCAACTCCAGCGCGTTGATCCCGGTGGCACCCGGGGTTATCCGGATCTGCACCCGGCCGTCGCCGAGCGCGGCGTCCGCGACGACGGCCTGCTCAACGGAGCTGGTACGGCCGTCGGCCGAACCGGTGGCGGCGTTGTCGGTCTCGGAGGCCCGGTTGGTCGGGTCTCGGGTGACCAGCACACCGGTGACGGCGAGCACCCCGACCAGCAGTACCGCCTCCGCCCGGACGGTGCGGCGCAGTGAACGCAGGGCGGCGGCCTCGGTGTCAGGTCGGCGGGTACGCGGCACCAGCAAAAAACGGTTCCAGCCGGCGATTCCGACGAGCACCGCCACCGCCGCGACCTTGCCGAGCAGCACCAGCCCGTACGTGGTGCCGAGCAACGCCGACCAGGAGCCGACGATCCGCCAACCGAGCAGGACTCCGGCCACCGCCAGCAGGGCGACCAGCAACGCGGCGGTCTGGGAGAACGCGGCCACGACGCCGGCCCGCTGCGTGGCCGACGGGGTGTCGGTCCGCCGGGACAGCAGGTGACCCAGGCCGAGGATCCCGCCGAGCCACACCGCGGCCGTGACCAGGTGCAGCAGGTCGCTGCCCAGGGTCAGCCAGGCCGGGCCGAAGCTGCGGGTGTGGCCGACCAGCGCCAACGCGCCGAGCGCCAGCCCGGCCCCGGCGAACACCGCTACACCGGCCGGGCGGCGGGCCGCACCGGCACCGCCGCTGCCCAGCCTGGCTCCGACCAGGACCGCGAGCACGCCGGCGGCGGTGAGTGCGGCGGCCAGGCCGAGGTCGGACAGGTAGCCGGTCCGCCAAGGCGCCGGGCCGGCCAACGCGCCGACGTCGGCCGCGTCCTGCCATGCGGTGGTGACCGGCGGCATCACCGCCACCGCGACGAGGGCGACGACCCCGAGCCCGACCACTGTGGGCAGCTGTCGTCGACGCGCCGGGATCCGCAGGAAGGACAGGCCGAACACGGCCAGCCCGGTGCCGCCGAGCACGCCGACGTACAGCAGCGCCTCGGTGGCCGGGCGGAGCACCCGCAGGGCGAGGTCCGGCTCGGTGACCGGGATCGCGACGCTGCCGGCGGTGGGTGCGCCGATCGCGAAGCTGAACCCGCCGGCCACCGGGTGGCTGTCCGCGGAAACGACCCGCCAGCTGACCACGTACGTGCCGTCGGCCAGGCCGGTCGGCAGGTCGATGACGACGGTGCTGTCCACCGACCTGGCGGTGACGTCGATCGTGGACCCGGCGGCGTCGAGCACCTGCACGCCCTCGGCGCGGATCTGGACCGGCTCGTCGAAGGTCAGGGTGACCGACGGCGGCGCCTCGGCGAGCAACGCGCCGTCCGCCGGATCGTTGGTCAGCAGCGTGGCGTGCGCGGCGGCCGGGCCGGCCCCGGCGAGCGCGAGCAGCAGACCGAGCAGGCTTCCGGACAACAGTCCGGGTACGGCGAGCAGCGCGGCCCGCCGTACCCGGTGCGGCGACCACACGCCTATGTGGTCTTCCGGGTGCGCTGCAGCGCCAGGCCACCGGCGGTGAAGCCGAGCAGGCCGAGGATCAGGCCGATCCAGCCGACGACGGAGCCGCCGTCGCTGGTGGTGGAGCCGGCGGTGGTGAGCTCGGTCGGCTCGGCGTCGTCGGCGGGCTCGTCACCGGCGGCGGTGCCGTCGGCGTCGGCGGCGGTGATGACGAACGAGGGTGCCGGGTAGTCCAGCTCGTGGCTGTCCTGGCCGTCCGCCGGCACCTGGGCCCATGCGGTCTCGCCCTGCTCGCAGGTCTGGATGGAGGGGAAGACGAGGGTCTCCCCGGCCGCGTCGGGCAGTCGCAGGGACAGCTCGAACACGTCCCGGTGACCTTCGGGCAGTGGGGTCTTGGCGGTGTAGACGATCTCCGCGACCCGCTCGGTGAGCTCGTTGCCGTGGCTGTCGGTGACCGGCGGGTCGAGGGTGGCCATCACCTTCTCGACCGTCCAGCCCTGATTGATGGTGGGTGTCACCGAGTTGATCTGGTCGGGGATCTGGATGGCCACCTTGGTGGTGGCCGAGCCGTCGCAGCCGTGCGGCACCGACACCGTCAGCACGGTGTAGGAGTCGGCGGTGGTGACGGTGGGGGTGACGGTGACGTGCGCCGCCGCCGGGGAGCCAGCGAGCAGGATGGCGCCGCCGGCGATGGCGGCGACGGCACCGGACCGGGCGACGCGACGAAGGGTGGAGTGCATGGACGGGTTACCTCTCGATCATCGGGCCGCCGAGGGTGCCTCTGGGCGGGAGCTTGGTGGATTGGTCGGCCGCCGATGCCGGTTGGTTCCCGGCGGTCCCGATGATCCGGCAAGAGCTGATCGTCACCCGGGTCCGGGGCGCTGGTCCCGACACTGGTCGCCGTCGCGGCCGGAGGGCTGGTCGCCGTCGCGGCCGGAGAGCTGGTCGCCCTGAGCCGGCGCGCGCCACATCGGCCAGATCGGCGGGCCGTCCGGCAGCTGGACCGGTTCGGCGGCGACGTACCCGTGCCGAAGGTAGAGGCCGCGGTTGCGCGGCGTGGTGGCCTCCAGGTACGCCGGGGTGCCCGAGGCGTCGAGCTGCCGGTGCTGGTGGGTCAGCAGGGCGGTGCCAACGCCCCGGCCCTGCAGCCAGGGTGTGACCCCGAGGTACGCGAGATACCGGTGCGGCCGGTCCGGCCGGTGTCCGCTGAGGATGCCGTGCAGGGCGGCGACGCGGTGCTGCCAGATGCCGGCGGCGAGCATCATTCGACGCTGGTGGACGGTGATGTGGTTGGCCGACTCCGGCTGATCACGCTGGTACCAGATCGCCACCCCGGTGAACGGTCCCGCCACGTACACGTCGGCACCGGTGTCGATGGCGTGTTCGAGTTCGATGGTGAACAGCGACCGGAACGTGGTGACCCGGGCGTCGATGTCCCCCACCAACCACTGGGAGACCGGTGCGATCAGAAACGCCTCGGTGAGCAGCGTCGCCGCCTGAGGGATGTCGTCGTGGGTGGCGGCCCGGACGGTCATGGCGGGTGTGGTCGCGTTCATCGGCACGCTCCAGGAGGGTGAGTGTGGGTGGAATGGAACAGGTGGAATGAAACAGCTGGGTCGCGCGGTAGAGGGACTGCGCGGTAGGAGGATCGTGCGGGTGGCAGGTCGTGCCGGCCCCGGCTGGCCGACTCAGGCTCAGGTACGCCCGCTCAGCACAGCGTTGCCGACCGCCGCGCCGGTCCGGCCCAACAGGTCGCGCAGCGCAGGCCGCAGCGCCCGTAGCAGGACATCGAGGTGACGGGCCACCTCGGGTTCGGCACCGTCGAGCAGATAGGCGTCCAGTCCGGTCGCCGCAGCCAGTCCGGCAAGGAACAGGTCGGGCTCGTCGAGCGGTTCCATCCGGCGCAGCCGCAGCGACAACCGCGCCCACGGCCAGGCCGCGAGGTTGATGTCGACCGGTACGTAGATCGTCCGGGTGCGCATCAGCCGGCGTACCTGCTCGGGTCGGACGACCCCGGCGGCAGTCAGCCGCTGGGCGACGTGGTCCGGGGCCCGCTCCGACAGAACGGTCAGCCAGACCCGTAGGCTGGTGTGCTCCGGCTCGTCGAGCAGCAGCCGCAGCGCGGAACGACCGAGCGCATCGGCTGGCGCCGCCGGATCGACCACCCAGACGCGACCGGCATCGACGGCGACGGCCTGCGCGGTGACCAGCTCGGCGAGGACCGCGCTGGCCAGACCGAGCCCGACCGCCCGGGGGTGCAGCCGGGCGCGACCGGTGACATCGTGGTGGGCAAGCAGGAAGAACTCATCGGCGAGCAGCGGCACCGTCGACCACCACCTGCTCGGCGGGCGGCGGCTGGATACTGGCGTGTTCGCCGACGGCGGCCCGCCGCACCGCAGCGACGCTGACCAGCGCCTGTTGGCAAGGTGGATGGTCGGGTCGACAGTCGACGTGGTGGCCGTCGACCCACACCCACTGCCCGCCGTAGCTGCGGGCGGAGCCGATCCGGACGTAGGTGATCAGCAGATCGAAGGGCTCGCCGGGCACGGGACCTCGCCCGTACTGCCACTCGGAGACGGCGAATCGGAGCACCGTACCCGGCGGCAACTCCGGAACTTCCACGTTCTTAACATTGTAGGTCATATATATCGATCCAGCCGGAATCATCGGACGCGCCACCGGGGGCACGCGTCGCCATCCGGAGCACGGCAGGCGATCCGGACGTCGTTTTCTCTAACGTGAAGATCCAGGTCGGGGAGAGCGCTTGGCGGACATTGGTCACGTGGACCAGATGAATTCCAACTCGTCGGCTGCACCACCGATCCGAACCTCGGAGAGCACCTCCCGGAACGCCGAGGAAAGATCCCCGACGGCGGTGCCGGCCAACAGATCCGGATGATGAGCCGCCACCGCGTTGAACACGAGACGTTCGACGGTGAGCGCGTCCACCGGGCTCAGCCGGCAGCCGCACGGGGCACCGTACACCCAGCCGTTGAGCCTGGCCATCGGGATCATTTGCCGTTCGCAAGTTGCACAGAAGAGCAGACCGGCCAGTGGTGACGGATAGCCACCGGGCGACGTATTGAGAGCGCCGACCCGAGCATCATTCAGCTCAGCACCGTCGGTGATCTCCCAGCGCGTGCCACGGCTTTTCGCCATCGCGAACTCCTCACCCTGGGACACCATCGATTGACCGCCATCGGCGGACGCAGATCGAGTCTGCCAGGGTACCCACAGTGGTGCAACGCTCAACGCGCCGGTGAAACCGCGCCGAGAGTTTGAAAACCCCGAAACAGCTGCGGGTTCACCTTCGTCGACTCCTCGGAGGTCGTCCGGAATCCGGATGGCAGCGCCCCGATCGGCCCCCACCACGACGCCGACCAACGAGGACGGTGGACGCGCCGGCCGATGCCGAGACCGGCGGTCGTCCGATACGCTGGTAGGTCCCACGCCTCGCGCGGGTGATCCCGGTGGCCGACGGGATCCCTCCCCATCACCGTCCCGTCGGCCACCGCCACCGCTGCGATGGCCGGTCGCCACCACCGCCGTCGCCGACCTTGATCGACAATGGCACGATCTCCGCCATGGATCACGGGCACGGCAGACTCGAACTGTCCATCGGATACCCAACCAGCCGGCCGACCCGGCTCGCGGTGCTGTCGGTACTGGGCGTCGGGCTGGTCACCGCCGGGTGCTGCCTCGGCAGCCTGCTCGGGCTGGTGGTCTCGGGCGGCGGGGACGAGCCGACCCTGCCGGTGCTGCTCGGCACCGGTCTCGCTCTGGGGGCGTCCGCCGGTATCGGCCTGCCGATCGCCCGGGTCGCCCGGACCGGGGCGTGGCTGTCCGGCACCCAGCTCACCGTACGCGGACTCGCCACCCGCACCGTCGACCTGCGTACGGCCGAGACCGTGACGATTTCGCTCGGCTCCCCCGCGACCACCGATGCGGAACCGAACAGCGGCACGGAACAGAACAGCGGCACGGAACAGAACAGCGGCACGGAACAGGACAGCGGCGGCGGCGCCGCCAGCACCCCGGTGCTCACCGTCAGCGGCCCGGACGGCACCGTCCGGCTGCCGCTGCGCAACCGGGAGGGCACCCTGCTACCCGCTGCCGAGATGATCGCGCTGGCCCGGGCGTTCTCCGCCGCTTCCTGCCCCGGCGCACACGAGGCCGCCCATCTCCTGCACACCATGGACGCCGATCCGAGGGCCCTGCTGCTGTGACCGCCGGCCGGCGGGTTTGCCGGCCGACGGAAGTGGTAACCCGGAAAGGGTGAGGCAGTTGGCGAGCAGGAGGGGGGCACCATGACCGAGGGGTTGGCGAAGCTGGTCAGGATGAGCGACGCCCACGAAATGGTCGCCGATCCGGCCGAGGACATTCGCGGCCGAAAGGTGTGCGACGCGGACGGCAACGACATCGGTAAGGTCGACGACCTGCTGATCGACGAGGCAGAACACAAGGTCCGGCTGCTGCGGGTCGAGCACGGCGGCATCCTCGGTCTCGGGGCCACTCCGTCGTTCGTCCCGGTCGACGCGATCGTCCGGATCACCGACGGCGTCGTGCACATCAACGAGTCGAGTGAGCGGGTGGCCGGTGCCCCGGCCTACGATCCGGAGCTCGTGTCACAGGACAAGTACTACGAGGAGCTGTACGGCTACTACGGTTACCCGCCGTTCTGGGGCGTCGGGTACGTGTACCCGGGCTACCCGTTCTACCGCTAGTCGGCACCGGATCGGGTCGGGGCAACGTAGGCGCTTCGGCGCCGTAGCGGCGTACGCCGGGGTCGGTCAGGCATGGAAGTACAGTCGATGCCGGTACGTGCATCAGCTCGGTACTCTCTGCGATACGCGATGGGCTCGTCCGCAGCCCACGTGTCGTCGCCGAGTGACTCGGGAGCAGCAGATGAGCCTTCTCTACCGAGCCATTTGGAAGGACTGCACCGAGGAATCCGACCAGCGGGCCGTCGTGGAGCTGGCACACGAGAGTTTCAGCCGGTGGGCACTGGACGATCCTGATGCGACACCGATCGACCTCGGTGAGACCGTCGTCGGTGACAAGGTGCTACACCTGCGCGTCCTCGACAGCGACGACATGTACGGGATCGAGGCTCAGTCCCGGGTCAGCCAGGGATCGGCCATCTGGTCGGTGACCCTGCGCGCTCTCGCCACCGGCAGCGCGGTCCACGTCTGGGTGGATCTTGGCATGGAAACGGACGAACCGTGCCAGCCGGTTACCGTCGGCCCGCCCCGCGTCGTCCACGACCTGCTGGCCCTGTCCAACCGGCCGTCGCTGGGGGTCACCGACATCGTCTCGCTCCCTGTCCGGAATCCTCGGGGCACCTCACTGCCCGCACCATTGCAGACCTTGACAATCCTCCCCGCCCTGAAGGGACGGGGATTCCCTGGGTCGCCCCAGGGGGTTCCTGCTTCACCGACGACCGCCCCGTCCGAGAGGAGGACTCCCGGTGAGGTCTCACACCGCCTCCACAGGCAGTCACGGAGAGCCCCTCCGCGAGAATGTTCCGGGCCGCGTTCACGTCCCGGTCATGGGCCTGCCCGCACCGGCAGGTCCACGACCGGACCGCCAACGGCAGGTGTTCAGCCAGTACGCCACAGCCCGAGCACAGTCGGGTCGACGGGAACCAGCGGCCCACGACCACCAGATCCCGGCCGTACCAGTCCGCTCTGTACTCCAGCATGCTGCGGAACTGCCGCCAGCCCGCGTCCGAGACGGCGCGGGCCAGACGGTGACTGGCCATCATGTTGCGGACGGCCAGGTCCTCGATCACGATCGTCTGGGTTTCACGAACGAGCCGGGTGGTCAACTTGTGCAGGTGGTCGCGGCGGCGGTCGGCGACCCGGGCATGAACCCGGGCCACCGCCAACCGGGCCTTGGCCCGGTTCGCCGAGCCTCTGGCCTTGCGTGCGAGGTTCCGCTGGGCGCGGGCCAGCCGCCGCCGGTCACGGCGTTCATGTCCCGGGTTGGGGATCTTCTCCCCGGTGGACAGGGTGAACAAGCTGTCGAGGCCGGCGTCGACCCCCACCACGGCGGCGGTGGTGGCCGGGGCCGGTTCGATCCGGTCGTCGCAGAGCAGGGAGACGAACCAGCGGCCCGCCGGGTCCTGCGACACGGTCACCGTCGACACCTCATTGAGGAACGCGAGGTCGTCGGTCTTCTTCCACCCGGTCAGCATCGCCGACGTGGCGTTGTAGGTGACCCGTTCCCGACGCAGGGTCCACGCCTCGGTGCGGGCGGCCAGCGCCATGTTGTAGACCAGCCGGACACAACCGAACGTCCGGGCGAGCTCGGCGGCCTGCCCGGGGGTGGGGTAGAAGCGGTACCTGAACGCCCGCTTCACGGTCCTGGACACAGTCCACAGTCTAACGATTCGGTCGTGAGCCGTGGGGTCGCGTGTGGGGTGGACGCCGATCCGCCCCGGCGACGGACCGGCTTTCCCTGCCCTGCTCCGCCCGGGCCCGGGCCACGCCCTGCTCCACCGCCGCGCCCGCCGACTCACCCACCGCCGTCGCGGGCTCCTGCCCGACCGCCTCGGGTGCCCGCTGCGCCGACCCGCCGGTTGCCAGCCGCAAGATCCGGTCCGCTTCCCGCTCGAGTGGGTCGGTGGTGGAGCCCACCGCAAGCTTCGCCTGGATGATCGCCCTGGTCTGCCGGTTGCCGTACCGGCGCTGCAGGTGGTGTGCCGGGTTCGATGCCGGACGCAGGGCAGGTGCACCGCTGCCACGGGCAGCACCCGGCGTACGGCCAACGGGTTCATGTTGGTGCGAGTGCATCAGGACAGCCACCGCCCTTCGAGCCTCGGCGGCCGGGAGCCGCCGGGCAGATCATGATCGCCTATGTCCGCACCACAGTAGCGAGGAGGCGTCTGTCCACCATCTGCCCGGCAGACTCAGCCGCCGGACGGCTACCCGAGTGGTCGCCAGCCGTCCCGGTATCCGACCGGGCCGGCCACCCCCGATGCCGGGCGCTGCTCGCCGTGCCGGGCGCCCGGCACCGGCCCGGTCCGGATCACCGCCGGACGTTCGACCAGTACGCAGGTCCGCTCCCCCGGCCACCACCAGCCGGCGGACCGGGCCAACGTCGCCCACTCGTCGAGCTGAGTCTCGTCGGCCCGCCGGTACCGGGCCAGCCCGAGCCGGCGCAGCACGTCGTAGTACGCCACCCAGTGCGCGTCCTGCTGGCCATACCAGGCGGTCGGTACGGGCTGTCGCCCGACGGCCGCGAGTGCCGCGCGGACCGGTAGGGAGAAGCCGTCAACGAGGCTGGTCCGCAGCGCGTCGCGGACCCCCTGCTGCAGGACGACCCGCAGCGGTACGCCGGCCGCGAGCGCCTCGATCGGCGGCAGCACCGGCCATTTCGATCCGGCACCGTCCTGTTTCTGGCCGGCGTCCTTCTTCCAGGCGTCCTTCTTCCGGGCGTCCTTCTTCCGGGCGTCCTTCTTCCGGCCGGCCTGTGGTGGGGTCAGGTCGGGATGGTCGGCGGCCGCGTCCAGGGCGCTGCGCAGCCGGGACAGCCCGGCGGCGATGTCGCTGGCTAGTGGGGGTTTCCCGGCCGGCTGTCGAGCTCTGATCCACTGCTGGAGCAGGTCGTGGGTGGGCAGACCGGCCAGCAGCGGCAGTGCCTGACGTGGTGAGTCGACCCAACGGAACCGGGGTCGACGACGAGAGTGCCGGGCATAGATGCGGGACAGGATGTCCTCTGTGGTGGCCCGGCCGGCGGGCGCGGTGTCGAGCCCGTGGTCGAGCCATTCGCGCCGGACGGGTTCGGCCAGCCGCCAGTAGGCGACGAGCCGATCGGAAGCTGGTGCTGGGGAGGTGGAGCGGGCGGCGTCACGCCGCGCGGGCGCGGTCACCGCGCGAGGGCGGTTCCGCCCTTCCGGTAGGAAGTGATCATGTCCACCATGGTGGCGGATCTGGCCACCGACCGCAACCGGCCTGCCCTCTTCGGCTGGCCGCTTCCGGTCAGCCGGCGAACTGCTGCCACAGGTAGTAGAGCGCGAACCAGGTGAAGAAGACCACGGCGGCGACCACCAGTGCGGTCGCGGCCCACCCGGCGCGCAACGCGCGTGGCATGGTCCGCCGGTTGAGCCACAGCACGAGTCCGGCGACCAGCGGGATGTGCACGGCCTCGATCGACCCGGCGAGGGTCAGCAGGGCGACCGGATTGCCGAAGATCAGGAACACGGCGTACGGCAGGGTCGCCAGCCACACCACGACGGCGGTCCGGCTGATCACCGCCGGGCGGGCCAGGCTGTGCTCGGTGAGCCGTTCCGGCAGCACACGCCGTACGCCGTCGGTGTAGAGCCGCTGCCACCCGTCGATGTTGGTGAGGGTGGCGGTCCAGAACGCCGAGACCAGTCCGACGACCATCAGCCAGAAGCCGACGCTGCCGAACACCTCGCTGAACAGGCGGGTCAGGTCGCGGGCGACGTCGGCTTCGGCGGGCACGATGCCTTCCGGCCGCAGCAGCTCGGCGCCGAGGATCAGGAACGCGACGGTGATCAGCGCGACGCCCACCACGGCGAACGTCGAGTCGAGGGTCATCGTCCGCAGCCAGCCGCGTACCCGGTCGATCTGGTGGCTGTCGAGGTCCCGTGGGTCGCGGCGGTCGGCCGCCGCCACCCCGGCGTGGCCGATGCCCTTGGCGGTGATCCAGTACGAGTACCACATCAGTCCGGCCGCGCCGTTGGACAGGAAGCCGAGCCAGGGCAGGATCTCGGCTACCTGCAGATCGTCCGGCGGCACCGGGACGAACCCGGCGGCGGCCTCGGTCAGGTCCGGCCCGACCTGGATCGCGGCGACGACCGCGCCGAGGGCGAGCGCGATGCCGAGGACTCGGGACACCCATTCGACGCCGGTGTAGTGACCGACCAGCACCAGCCCGGCGGCGGCCGCGAGGACCGCGCCGGTCCAGGCCTGGATCGGACCGGGTACGGCGAGCGCGAGTGCGCTGCCGGCGGCGCTGGCGATCCCGGCGATCGCGGCGATCCCGACGACCAGCTGCGGCACCAGGATCAGCCAGATCGCCCAGCCGGCCGGGCCGGGCAGGCCGGCCAGGCCGGTGAGCAGCCGGCGGCCGGTGACGACGCTGTAGCGGCCGATTTCCCGGGTGACGAAGAGCTTGAGGACGAGTACGGCGACCAGCGCCCACATCAGACTGTAGCCGTACTGGGCTCCGACCCGGGGAGTGAACAGCAGTTCGCCGGTGGCGAGGGCGGCGAGCGCCCACAGCACGCCGGGGCCGATGTAGCGGAATCGGCGCCAGCCGGTCGGTGGTTCGGGTACGCCGGTCGACCGCTGCGGCGCGGCCTCGGTGACCTGGCTCATGCCATGGCTCCTTCGGGGGTGGACTCGTCGGGTCGATGCCACTGCCCGAGCCGGTACCCAACAGGCGACTCCTTCACGCACAACGCCCATCGGCCAGCAGATGACTTCACAGCTGTACATCGGTAATCTTTGATGTATTTGTCGTCACACCCGCACCAGGTGCCGATGACCGTCCACGAAGCATCCGAGACAGCAGAAAGGAAGCAGATGAAGCGCGCAGTCCTGCGTGCGGCGACCGTCCTCGCCGCCGCGATCGCCGCCGCTGCCCTCGCGGCCAGCGGAGCCACCGCCAGCCCGTCGATCCTGCAGCGGTTCTCCGTCCCGTCCGGGGACAACTGCACCTACGGCTACACCCTGGGTCACCTGGAGTGGCGCTCCGCCCCGCCGACCAGCGCGGTACGGGTGACCGGGATGCTCGCCGACCGTCCGTTCCCGAACGACCCGGGAGCCGTCTGCCGCGACGACAGCCGTTACACCATCGCCAGCTATACCGCGTACGCCGGCGAGCGGGTCGTCGACGAGACCGCCCGCCGGGTGAACAACGGCGTCGTCGAGATCGAGTTCGTCCTCGGCGCGAACGCCGCCGTCCGAGGAATCGACCGCGTCGCCATCCAGGTCTGCCGGGTGTCACTGCTCGACATCACCCCGATCCCGGACTACTGCGGCCGCCCGCACACCTTCACCCCGTCGACCGTCACCCCGACCGTGCCCCTCTGACAGGGCAAGCGACTCCGCCATCCTGATGACGCAGATGCATCGACATGCGCCTGCACCATCAGGCCGGTCCGCAGAGCATCCAAAGCGTCGGCGACCATTTGGTGAAACCGCGTCCGCAAGCTGAGCCGCACCGGCGCACCCATGTTTCATGATCGGTCTGCTTTCATGATCGGTCTGCTTCACGTCGACCCCGGGTTGCACCTCGAGAGTCAATCGATTAGCGTCGTGGTCGTTGGTCGTCGTACGGGGCGAATTGATCAACCCCCACTCGCCGGCCGACAATTCACCCCTGACTGCAGGAAATGCTATCTCAGTAGCGTGTCCTCAATTGTTCCAGCACGGGGAGGATCAATGAAACAAGCAACACGGGTGCTCAGCGCCCTGGCCGCAACCACCCTCGCCCTCGTCGGCGTTGCCACGCCCGCACAGGCGATGGCTGAGCCAACGGACACTGCGGTCGCGGTGCCGGGAATCGCGCCGTCGGGTTCCGCAGGCACCGCAACATATCTGGACCGCGCCGGCCGGATGATCCCGATGGCCACGACCACCGGCACGGCCGCAGACACGGCTCTGATCGGCTGCACACCAGAGAGCGGCCGGGACAACACCTGGCGGCAGAAGGCCTGCTCGTCGACCAGGGAACTACGGCCCTACACCGGAAGCGGCGACCGCACCGTCGCGCGTCACGACTGCGACGACACCCAGATGACGTCGTGGCGCAATCACGTCGACGTCGACGTGATCGGAGAAATCGACACCGGCGAGTGGCCGCATCGCCAGAACGACGTCGCCTGTCGCGTATACTGACCCTTTCGCAAACAGGAGACTCGCAGCTGCGCGGCAGCTGGAAAGGCACAGGAAACAGATGCCGGAACGCAGCATCAATACGCGGCCCGGCGTGGGGGGGGGGGGGGGGGGGGGGGGGGGGGGGGGGGGGGGGGGGGGGGGGGGGGGGGGGGGGGGGGGGGGGGGGGGGGGGGGGGG
>NZ_JBSWXD010000014.1:0-60760 GCF_056160425.1 Micromonospora sp. ABR4_055 | reverse complement strand
GCACCGCCCGCGCCGCAGGCGGCGATGACGATCGCCGCCACGCCGGCCCGGCCGACCCGCTGCGCCACCTCCCACCCGATTGCCAAGGCGCTGCTCACCTCGTCGGGGGTGCGCGCCGGCTGATGTTCGATCGGGGCGGCGACGGGGGCGGCAACGACGTCGACGACCGCACCGGCGGTGGCGGCCAGCCGCGCCAGCGCCCCGTGGCCGGCGCGGGCCTGGTCGGCCCGGCGCGCCGAGTCCTGCGGGCTGTCGCCGGCGGCGACTCCACCTTCGTGGTCGCCGTGGACCAGCACCACCTGGACCTGGTCCCACGGTTGCGGGCTGGTCGCGTCCTGCGTACCGGCGGCGAAGCCGATGACGTTCTCGAGCGCACCGAACCCGGCTCCGGGCAGGTCCAGCTGGCCCAGCCGGGCGATGCCGGCGGTCCGGGTCTTCTCCGCCGGCATCGGCAGGGTCATCCCGGGGGCGATCTGTGCCGCCGCGCCGGACCCATTGGTCGCGGCCGGCTCCGGCCCGGCTTGCGACTGCGGCTCCGGGCTGGTCACCGTGGCGGTCGCGGCCGGACCGGTCGACTTGAGCTGCACCGGTTGTCCGGCCACGACCAGCACTACCGCGTCGGACACCTCGGCCAGCAGTTGGTTGGTTGAGCCGAGCGCGTCCGCGAACGCCCGCCCGACCGGTGTGGACGGCACCAACGCCAGCCCTACCTCCGGGCTGACCAGCACCAACCGGGCCGGGCAGGACCGCACCGCAGCACAGAGCTCAGCGATGGTGGCCCGGTCGTCGGCTGGTTGCCGGGTCGGATCGAGCAGCGCGGCGACCCAACCGCCCAGGTCGTCGACGAGCAGCGTCTCATCCGCGCGGGCCGACGAGATCGCCTCGATCAGCCGGCCCGGATCCCCGGTGGCCTCGTCGGTGTGCCAGTCGGCCGGCCGGCGGGCCCGGTGCGCCTCGATCCGGGCGAGCCACTCGGCGTCGGACGGATCGGCCGCACCCGTCGCCACGTAACGCACCATCGGATCACCGGTGATCAGGGACTCGGCGAAGTCGGACTTGCCGGACCGGATTCCACCGAGTACAAGAATGGACTGCCACCCGCCAACGGACATGCCAGTACCTTACGGCGGGCGCGGCCGGCCGTGACCTGCCGGGGCGGTGCCGGCCGTGCTCCGGTGAGGTGGGATGTCACCGGCCGCGGCTAGGCTTGCGGCGTCCATCGCCGAGGGGAGCAGCACATGCCATGGAGTTGGCGGTACGTGGACGCGGAAGGTCAGCCCACGCAGGGGCCGGCCGAGACGTTCGGCACCCAGGCCGACGCCGAGTCCTGGATCGGCCAGGCCTGGCGGGAGTTGGCCGCGGCAGGCGTCGCCTCGGTCGAGCTGTTGGAGGACGACCGCACCGAGTACCGGATGAGTCTGCTGCCGGCAGGCAAGTGAGATGCGGCCGGTGCCGTCCGACGGACCGTCGGGTGGCCTGCGGGCCGGTCGGCCGACGACGAGCTGGCGGCCCAGTCCGGTCTTCCTCGTCCTGGTCGCACTGGTGGCCGGCAGTGGCGCACTCGCCTGGTCGGGTGAGCGGTACGCCCGGGTGGCCGTCTTCGTGCTGGTGGTCAGCGGCTGGTTGGTCTCGCTCTGCCTGCACGAGTACGCGCACGCGCTGGTTGCCTACCGGTTCGGTGACCGCAGCGTGGCGCGCCGCGGCTATCTGACGCTCAACCCGTTCCGGTACACCCATCCGCTGCTGTCCGTCGCGTTGCCGGTGCTGGTGGTCCTGCTCGGCGGGATCGGCCTGCCCGGCGGCGCGGTCTGGGTGGACCGGCACCGGATCGCGGGCCGCGTCCGGCACACCCTGGTGAGCCTCGCCGGCCCGGCGCTCAACGTGTCTCTCGCGGTGGTGCTCGCGGTGCCGTTCCTCGCCGGTGTGGATCCGGGCACCCGCCAGGAGTTCTGGGCGGGGATCGCCCTGCTGGGCTTCCTGCAGTTGACCGCCAGTGTGCTCAACCTGCTGCCGGTCCCCGGACTGGACGGCGGCAACATGGTCCAACCGTGGCTGCCACCGGCCTGGCAGCGCGGTTACCAGGTGCTCGCGCCGTTCGGCTTCATCGGCCTGTTCGCGTTGCTGTGGGACGACCAGATCGGCGGCGCGTTCTTCCGGGCCGTGTTCTGGTTGGGCGACATGTTCGGGCTGCCCGCGCCGCTCTACGGCTACGGGTTGGCGCTGATCCGTTTCTGGTCCTGACGGCCGCCCGGCGTGGCGGCGGTCCATTAGCGCCGGGCCGGGTGCGTGCACCTACGACGCGTCATGCCTCTGCTTCTCCTCCCACATCGCCATGACCTCGCACGGGGCCGGCTACGGCCGACTGGCCGGGCTGACGGTCCTGCCCGGGTCCCGCTCGACGATCGGCTCCAGGATCTCGTCGATGGCCTTCATCAGGCCACCGTCCAGTTGGACCCCGCTGGCCTTGACGTTGTCCCGCACCTGCTCGGGCCGGGTGGCACCAATGATGGCCGACGACACGTTGGGGTTCTGCAGCACCCAGGCGAGGGCCAGCTGGGCCATCGACAGGCCGGCCTGCTCGGCCAGTGGCTTGAGCTGCGCCACGGTGCTCAGCGTCTGGTCGGTCATGAACCGGGCGATGAACGTTGCGCCCCCGGACTGGTCGGTGGCCCGGGAGCCGGCCGGCGGTGGCTGACCAGGCTGGTACTTGCCGGTGAGCACACCCTGACCCAGCGGCGAGAAGACGATCTGCCCGACGCCGAGTTCCTCGCTGGCCGGGATCACCTCAGCCTCGATGACCCGCCACAGCATCGAGTACTGCGGCTGGTTGGACACCAGTGGGATCTTCAGCTCACGGGCCAGCGCGTGACCCTGACGGATCTGCGAGGCGTTCCACTCCGAGACCCCGATGTAGTGGGCCTTGCCGGAATGCACGATGTCGGCGAAGGCCTCCATCGTCTCCTCCAACGGCGTGGCGTAGTCGAACCGGTGCGCCTGGTAAAGGTCGACGTAGTCGGTCTGCAGCCGGCGCAGCGAGCCGTTGATCGACTCCATGATGTGCTTGCGGGACAGTCCCCGGTCGTTGCGCCCCTCGCCGGTCGGCCAGAAGACCTTGGTCAGGATCTCCAGCCCTTCCCGGCGTTCGCCACGCAGCGCTCGGCCGAGCACCTCCTCGGCCCGGGTGCCGGCGTACGTGTCGGCGGTGTCGAAGGTAGTGATGCCGACGTCCAGCGCGGCGCGCACGCAGGCGTTGGCTGCCTCTTCCTCCACCTGCGATCCGTGGGTGATCCAGTTTCCGTAGGAGATCTCGCTGACGAGCATGCCGGAGCGGCCTAGGTGTCGGAATTCCATGCCCCAACCCTAGTCGTCGGTCGGCCCGCCGGGGGGGTTCGGCATGAGCTTACGTACAGCGGTAAATCGATCTCGCGATGGTGCCGACGGACCGGTTGTCCGGTACGGGCGCCGAGTACCGCCGCGTCACAGCAGCGGTTTGGTGTCGGCCAGCAGCCGGTCGATCTCGTCCATCACGTCCGCGCGGCTGGGCAGCACCGGGTCGATCAGCGGTTCCCCGCGCCGGTCCAACGCCCCCCAGTGTCCGTTGGGGGCCGCGACCAGGAACGCCACCGGATGGATCGCCATCGCCGGATGCACCGGTGGTACGACCATGCGTCCGGACCGGTCGACCACGCCCTTGCGCCCACCCGAGTCGATGATCGCCAAACCCTCGTCGGTGAAGCCGTCGATGTAGCGGCCGTCGGTGAGTGCGGTCGGGAAGCCGCCGAACCGGGGCGGGAGCAGCATCCGGCCGGTCTTGTCGACCGCGCCCCAGCCCCCGCGCCGGACCACCGCGACGCCGCGCCGGAACGGGCGTACGTCCTCGAAGCCGGTCCCGATCACCACGGTGTTGTTCCGGTCGATGGCGATCCAGCTGCCGGTGCCGTCGGCGGTGACCCAGGCGAGTCCGTCGGAGAACGAGCCGACCCCGATGTAGCCGGCGGTTGGCGCGATCACCGTCGTCCCCGACTCGTCGATCAGCTCCCACCACTTGGCCTCCGGCCGGCGGACCCAGGCCACCCCCTCGTGGAACGGCTGGACGTCGGCGTAGCCGGGAGCGATCACCAGCTCGCCGTCGACCCCCGCGTACCCCCATTGCTGGGCCCGGTCGTTGAAGGTCGGTCGCGGCGGACGGTGCAGCCGCAGGATCTCCTCCCGGTCCCGGGGGTACGGCCCCCAACCGTTCTCGGCGACCTTGGCGAACACCGCGTCCAGCGCGAGTTCGGTACGCGCGATCAGGTCCGGATCCTCGACCTTGCGCAGCTCCAGCGCACGTTCAAAGTGGTTGCACGCCTCCATGTAGCGGCCCTGGTCGTAGCAGGACCGGCCGGCATGTTCGTGCATCGTGGCCCGGAGCCGGTCGGGTAGCTCGGCCGAGTTGGCCTCCTCGAACAACCGGTCCGCCTCGGCGAAGTCACCCCGCCACTGCAGCACGTGCGCCAGCCGCGCCTGGGCGATCGCGACCCGGCGTAGCTCCCCGGTCGCCTCGGCGTGCGCCAGCGCCAGTTTGGCGTCGGCCAGTGCCTTGCCGAGGTCGCCGAGGATCCGGGAGACGACCGCCCGCAGGCTCAACAGCCGGGCCCGGGTGGCGTTGTCGGTCGCCGGTTCGATCTTCTCGGTGAGCCGGTCCCGGATGGCCCGGAACTCGTCGGGATTGTCCACCAGCTCACGCAGCGTCTCGTGGTGGAAACGCCAGTGGTACGACGACAGCATCTGTTCGGGGTCGCTGAGCTGGGGCTCGGTCTCGTCCGGTGCGGTCTCGGGATCCGGTGCCGGGTCGGGTTCGTCGGCCGGCTGGTCCGGCTGTACGAGCGGGGCCAGCATAGTGGGTGCGCCGAGCGCCGTTGCCGAACCGGCGGCGGTCCCGGTGACCGGTAGGACGGTGTCCGGACTGGCCGGCGGCCCGGTAGGGCCGGAGCCGCCATCGTTGTCGTCCGGGGCGGTACCGGTCGGATCGTCGGTTGGTCCGGCAGCAGGGTCGGTGTCGACCGGGTCGGTGTCGACCGGGTCGGTGTCGACCGGGTCGGTGTCGACCGGGTCGGTACCGGCTGGGTCGGTGTCGGCCGGGCCGCTATTGAGCTGGTCGGGCAGCGGAGCCGGTCCACCGTCGCTGTCCGCAGTGGTGGAGGTTTCCGCAGCGGGCGCTGCGTCCGGCCGTACCAGCGCGGCGGCCGGTGACACCGAAAGGTCCGACTGGAGTGGGGCCTCCGCCGGGACCTCGGCTGGGGCCTCCGCCGGGACTGGGACCGAGGCGTCGGACGGAACCCGACCGGACGGTGCGGCGGTGGGGAAGACCGGCGTCGGCGGAGCAGCCATGGGCACCGTCGGGGAGGCTTGCGCCGGTCGCGGCGGTGCTGGCTGGTCTGGCTGCGGGCGCACGATGTACGGCGGCGGGGCGTGCCGCGGCTCGGCCTTGGCGCGCACCACGTACTCCGGTGTGGCGGCATCCTCCCCTCGGGGGACCGGCCGGATCTGCGGGTGCTCGCCGGTCGGCGTCTGCACCCGGAACTCCGGGGGCGGCCCGGCCGGGGCGGAGACCGGAATCGGCAGTTGTTCGCCGGTCTGACCCGGAACCGGTCGGTGGATCCGGCCGTCGGTGACCGCCCCTGCCGTGGGCATCCGACCCGGCGGTGGCGGGACCGCGCCGGAGACCTGACCCTCCGGGGACGCTGTCGGACGCTCCGGGGCGACCGGAGCGGCTGGCCGGGGCCGTGCCGCCGGAGACGTGGGTGCCAGCGTCGGAGTGGGCGTCGGCGGAGGCGCCTGGGCGGCGGGCTTGACCCGGTACACCTCGTCCGGCCCCGGCTGCCGGGCGTGTTGGCGGGCGGCCGCCGGGCGATCCGGTGCCGGTGTCGGCGGTGCCGTCGGTGGTGCGGGTGCCGTCGGTGGTGCGGGTGCCGTCGGTGGTGGCGCATGCCACCGCTGCGGGGTGCGGCGCGGGTCGGCGTCCGAGGGCTGCTGTCCGTCCCGGCGAGGGCCGTCCGGTGGGCCTGCCCGGTGGTGCTGGTCCCACCGGGACACCGGGCCGTCCGGCCGCACCGGCGGCCGTTGGTCACGAGGCTGCGGCCGGTCCCGGTCGAACGGCTCAGCCGGTTGCCATTGGGGCCGCTCCCGCTCGGCGGGTGGACCACCACGGCGTCGCTCCGGTGGGTGCGGGCGCTCATGGAAGACAGCGTCCGGATGCCGGCGGCGTTGGTGGAACACGTCGTCGGGATGCTGCCGACGGCCGGTCCCGTCGGTGTGGGACGGCTGCTGCTGGCCGCCCTCGGCGAACCAGCCAGCGGCTCCGGCGGCTTCCGGCCCAGGTCCGTTCGGGCGTGGCGCCTCGCGGTGACCGTCCCGCCGGGCCCGGTCGGCGTCAAACTGCGGCCTGCGGGCCGGGGGCTGGTCTGTCCGGTCGCCGACAGGTGCCCGCCCGGATCCGGAACCGGACTGGTAGACGTTGGCTCGCCCACGGCTGACACCGCGGCTGGTCGGCTCCCGTCGGACCGACCGACCCGCGCCGTTGTCGCCGGGGTAGCGCTGACCCGGCAGCGGCACCCATTCGCTGGTCGGATCGGTGACCCAGCCCGGTTCCTGCGGCCGGTGATCCCGCGCCCGGCGCATCGCTTCCCACCGGTCGTCGTCGTCCCAGCTGACGTCACGATGTCCGTCGGCCGAACGGTCCGGTGCGCCGTCGTCTTCCCACTGCCAAGATTGCCAACGACGGTCGAAGTACCCCTCGGTCACGCCGGCACCTCGCCGCGGGTGTCGTTACGGGCGGCCCGCCGGGCAGGCGAGAACCGTGTCAGCGGTCCGTGTGGCTCGCTCACGGCGTGTCACCTCGTCGAATACTCGCTGAGCGACCGTGGCAACCCGATCGGGTCCCCCCGGCCCAGTGGCGGCGTGGTTGCGGATGGAGGGTAGCCGCGCGGGCTCGGTCGACGCCACCGAACCGCCCGTACTGAATCGAAACAGTGTCTTTTCCGCCCTCGCCGAGGCGCTCCGGCTGCTCGGGTGCCGTAGCCCGTCCAGCGCCCGCCGGGCCGGTCAGATCTTGTCGCCGAGCTCCACCCGGGGGATCGGGGTGCGCATCCGGCGGAACGTCATCGCGCGCATGATGGCGTAGAAGTACAGGCCGCCCATCCGCTGGTCCGACTTGGGGAACCGCTCCCGGACCAGTTTACGAATCCGGCGGGAGATCAACACCGAGTCGAGGACCACCAGCACCGCCAGCGTCACCCAGAGCAGATTCGACGCCAACTGCACCACCGGTGGCATCGTCGGCCCGGACCCGATCAACACGAGCAGCGCCCCGCCGAAGAACCAGGTGCCGACCGTACGCCGGGAATCCACCACGTCGCGGGCGAGCCCCCGCTCCGGGGCCCGGTCGCGGGGCCCGCCCTCGCGGCGGAACTCCTCCGAGATCGCCGCCCGCCTGGCCCGCCGCTGCTCGCGGGCCTCCTGCTTGGTCAGCGGCTTGGTGCTGCCCGCCGGTCGGCGGCCGGCACCCGGCCGCTTCGGGGTGACCACGCCGAGTTCCTTCTTGCTCGGCGTGTGGCTGCGGGCACGGGTGGACCCGGCCTCGTCCTGCGACGGGGGAACATCGTCCTCCGGCAGGTCGGCCTCCACGACATCGGCGGACTTGCGGCGAAACAGCGACGGCACGCGTGAAGGGTAGCCAACCAGGTGCGTCACCCGCACCTCGCACCCGGTCGTCGTGCGCCGACCGGTGGGTGAAGGCCCCGCGACCGTGCCCGGTCCGGGCCACAACGGCACGAACCGGGCACGGGTACGTCAGACCCGGGCGAGGACGCGTCGGGTCGGCGACTGGACGCGTTCGGATCAGGGGCGTTCCACGTGGGCGCCGAGGTCGGCCAGCTTGGCCTCGAAGTCCTCGTAGCCGCGGTTGATCAGGTCGACGCCGTACACCCGGGAAGTGCCCTCGGCGGCGAGCGCCGCGATCAGGTGGCTGAACCCGGCCCGCAGGTCCGGGATGACCAGGTCGGCGGCGTGCAGCTTGCTGGGCCCGGCGATCACCGCCGAGTGCTTGAAGTTGCGCCGGCCGAACCGGCACGGCGTACCGCCCAGGCACTCCCGGTAGACCTGGATCGTCGCGCCCATCGTGTTGAGCGCCTCGGTGTAGCCCAGCCGCTGCTCGTACACCGTCTCGTGGACGATCGACAGCCCACGGGCCTGGGTCAACGCGACGACCAACGGCTGCTGCCAGTCGGTCATGAAGCCCGGGTGCACGTCGGTCTCCAGGGCCACCGCGCGCAGTTCGTTACCCGGGTGCCAGAACCGGATGCCGCCCTCCTGGCCGGCGCTGCCGACGCGCGGTGGGCGGGCGTCGGTGACCTGGTACGCGCCGCCGACCGACCGGAACACGTTCAGGAAGGTCATCATGTCGGCCTGCTGCGCGCCGAGCACGTTGACGTCGCCGCCGGTGGCCAGCGCCGCCGCCGCCCAGCTGGCTGCCTCGATCCGGTCCGGGATCGGCCGGTGCGAGTAGCCGCCGAGCCGGGGAACGCCGTGGATCTCGATCACCCGGTCGGTGTGCACCTTGATGATCGCGCCCATCTTCTGCATGACGCAGATCAGGTCGACGATCTCCGGCTCGACCGCGGCGTTGCGCAGCTCGGTCACCCCGTCGGCGAGTACGGCGGTCAGCAGCACCTGCTCGGTGGCGCCGACGCTCGGGTACGGCAGCTCGAACTTGGTGCCGTGCAGACCGTTGGGCGCGGTCAGGTGCAGCCCTTGCGGGGTCTTTTCGACGACCGCGCCGAACTCGCGCAGCGCCTGCATATGGAAGTCGATCGGCCGCGGACCGATGTGGCAACCGCCGAGGTCCGGGATGAACGCGTGGCCGAGCCGGTGCAGCAGCGGGCCGCAGAACAGGATCGGAATCCGGCTGGACCCCGCGTGCACGTTGATCTGGTCGAACGAGGCGCTTTCCACATTGGCCGGATCGAGCACCAGCTCGCCGTCCTCAACGCCGTCGCTGACCTTGACCCCGTGCAGTTCGAGCAGGCCCCGGACGATCTCGACGTCGCGGATCCGCGGTACGTCGTACAACCTGCTCGGCTCGTCGCCGAGCAGGGCGGCCACCATCGCCTTGGAGACGAGATTCTTGGCGCCTCGAACCCGGATCTGCCCGTGCAGGGGAGTGCCGCCGTGCACGATCAGGACGTCGTCGGTCAAGGAAACCTCCAGCGCGTCGATGCTGCCGTCTTGTGGGGTGGAGCTGGCCCGGCGAGATGGGATCAACATGTCCCGACCGGCGGTGAGTGAAACCGGACGACCCGCGTACGGAGCCGGCGGTCGGTGGACCTCGGGTGACATCCGGTTACCGGCTGTCACCGGGGAGCATCGAAGATCCGCGCTGCCCGTTCGTCGCCTGAGGCAGCATAGCGCTCCGTGATGGAAGTGGGATCCCGCAGCGGCTGCGATTGGCACGAATTCGGGAACGATGGCACGTATACGTAGGAGCTAGATTACGTTGGGTGATCTGGTGATGCGGTGTCCGCTATCCGATCAGGGAGCCTGTCCGATCAGGGCAGTGCCAGCATCTGGTCCAACGCGACCCGCGCGAAGTGCGCCGTACGCGGCTCGACCGTGATCTGGTTCGGCACCCGGCCGGCGACCAGCTCTTCCAACGCCCACACCAGGTGCGGCAGGTCGATCCGGTTCATCGTCGAGCAGTAGCAGACCGTCCGGTCCAGGAACATGACCTGCTTGTCCGGGTGGGCCAGCGCCAACCGGCGGACCAGATTCAGCTCCGTGCCCACGGCCCACGCCGATCCGGCCGGGGCGGCCTCGATGGTCCGGATGATGTACTCCGTCGAGCCGATCTGGTCGGCGGCGGTGACCACCTCGTAGCGGCACTCCGGGTGGACCAGCACGTTGACCCCGGGCACCCGCATCCGTACCTCGTCGACGCTGCTGCGGGTGAACCGGCCGTGCACCGAACAGTGCCCCCGCCAGAGCACCATCTTCGCCTCGCGCAACTGCTGCGCGGTCAGCCCACCACCGGGCTTGTGCGGGTCGTAGAGCACACAGTCGTCGGCGTCCAGCCCCATCTCCAGCACCGCCGTGTTGCGGCCCAGATGCTGGTCCGGCAGGAACAGCACCCGCTGACCGCGCTCGAACGCCCAGGTCAACGCGCGCTTGGCGTTCGACGAGGTGCAGACCACCCCGCCGTTGCGGCCGACGAAGCCCTTGATGTCCGCCGACGAGTTCATGTACGTCACCGGCACAGTCGAGTCGGCCGCGCCCGCGTCGGCCAGCGCCTCCCAGGCGGTCTCCACCTGGCCGAGGGCGGCCATGTCCGCCATCGAACAGCCGGCGGCCAGATCCGGCAGCACCACCCGCTGCGCGTCGCCGGTCAGGATGTCGGCGCTCTCCGCCATGAAGTGCACACCGCAGAAGACGATGAACTCGGCCGACGGCCGTGCGGCGGCCTCCCGGGCCAGCTTGAACGAGTCGCCGGTGACATCGGCGAACTGGATGACCTCGTCGCGCTGGTAGTGGTGACCGAGCACGAAGACCCGGTCGCCGAGCGCCGCCTTGGCGGCGGTGGCCCGGGCGACCAGATCCGGATCGCTGGGTGCCGGGAGCTCGCCCGGGCAGTCGACGCCGCGCTCGCTGGCCGGGTCGCTGCCCCGGCCGAGCAGCAACAGGGCGGTCGCGGTGCTGGAAGGCTCAACCCACGTCGAAGTCACGAGATCCATGCTCGCACAGGTCCGCCCGCCTGCGACCAGCCCAAGTGTGGCCTGCCACACTGCCAGACCATGCGGGTCCTGATCTGTCCGGACAAGTTCGCCGGCACCCTGCCCGCCGCCGAGGTGGCCGCCGCCGTCGCCACCGGGTGGCGGGACCGGGCGCCCACCGACGAGCTGGTGCTGCGCCCGTTGTCCGACGGCGGTCCGGGATTCGTCGAGGTGCTGGCCGAGTCGACCGCCGGCCGGCGGGTCCCGGTACCGACGGTCGACCCACTCGGCCGACCGGTACCCGGGGAGATCCTGCTGGTCGACGGCCCGGGGGCCGGGGCGACCGTGACCGCCGGACCGACCGCGTACGTGGAGAGCGCCCAGGCGTGCGGCCTGCACCTGCTCACCGAGGCCGAACGTGACCCGAAACACACCACCTCGTACGGCCTGGGGTTGCTGCTGGTCGCGGCGGTCGAACACGGTGCCCGTCGAGTGGTCGTCGGGCTCGGCGGGTCGGCCACCAACGACGCCGGGGCCGGCATGCTCACCGCGCTGGGGGTCACCCCCCTCGACGCCGCCGGCTACGCCCTGCCGTACGGCGGCGCGGCCCTCGCCGGGGTCGACCGCCTCGACGGCGCACCCCGGCTGCGCGGGGTCGAGCTGGTCGCCGCGACCGACGTCGACAACCCGCTGACCGGGCTGCACGGGGCCAGCAACGTGTACGGGCCGCAGAAGGGCGCCGACCGGGCCGACGTACTGCTGCTCGACGCCGCGCTGCAGCGGTTCGCCGGCATCCTGGTCGCGGACCTGCCCGGCTGCCCGCCCGAGCTGGCCGCGCTGCCCGGGGCCGGCGCCGCCGGAGGCATCGGCGCCGCGCTGCTCGCCCTCGGCGGGCGGTGCGAGTCGGGCATCGACCTTGTCACCGCGTTGATCGGGCTGTCCGCCGCGTTGGACGCCGCCGACCTGGTGATCACCGGCGAAGGGTCGTTCGACCACCAGTCGCTGCGCGGCAAGGTGGTCGCCGGGGTGGCCGGCGCGGCCCGGGACCGGGGACTGCCCTGCGTGGTGGTCGCCGGCCAGGTGTCCACCGGTCGGCGGGAGTCGGCCGCGGCCGGCGTCACCGAGGCGTGCGCCCTGGTCGACCACTTCGGCGGGGAGACCGGCGGTGGGCTGGCGCAGGCGCTGGCCCAGCCGGCGGACGGGCTGCGTGGGATCGCCGCCCGGCTGGCCGGACAATGGAGCCGCTGACGGCGTGCCGGCGGCCGGGGAACGGTGAGTTTCCGGTGATCTTGCGCTGGTGATCTTCCGGATGGTGGGATGCGCGGCGCATCACGTACGGATTGTGGCCACCCGGATTGGGAATCGTCGCCCGGCCGGTTAGCGTTACCTGATACGGACGAATTCGCACCGTCGCAGGGGAGACCTTCACGTGAGCACATCAGCGCAGTCCGAAACGGCCGAGACCGCCGCCTCGACCACCGTCGTCCTCACCGACGTGGCGGCCGAGAAGGTCAAGGCACTGCTCGACCAGGAAGGCCGCGATGACCTGCGGCTGCGGGTCGCCGTCCAGCCCGGCGGCTGCTCCGGCCTGCGGTACCAGCTGTTCTTCGACGAGCGGTCGCTCGACGGGGACATCGTCGACGACTTCGGCGGCGTCGAGGTCGTGGTGGACCGGATGAGCGCCCCGTACCTGACCGGCGCGAAGATCGACTTCGCGGACCGGATCGACGCTCAGGGTTTCACCATCGACAACCCAAACGCGCAGAACTCCTGCGCCTGCGGCGACTCCTTCCACTGAGCCGCCAGGGGGTACGTGTCCGCAGCCGCGTCCGGGGCCGGGAGACCCGACTCGGACGTCGGCTGACGGCGAGGGTTGACGGCGCGGTGATCGTGCCGATTCGAGAGCGGTAGGGGTTCTGACGGTCCCCGTACCGGTAAGCTGGCCCGCGCACGATTTCCCCACCCCGACACCCGAGGGCCGACATGAAGATCGCCGTCACCGGCTCGATCGCCACCGACCATCTGATGCACTTCCCCGGCCGGTTCGCGGGTCAGCTCATCGCGGACCAGCTGGACAAGGTGTCCCTGTCGTTCCTCGTCGACGACCTGGTCGTCCGCCGTGGCGGGGTGGCGGCGAACATCGCCTTCGGGATGGCCCAGCTCGGTCTGCGTCCAGTACTGCTCGGCGCGGTCGGCGCCGACTTCGCCGACTACCGTTCCTGGCTGGAACGCCACGGCGTCGACTGCGACTCGGTGCATGTCAGCGAGTTGGCGCACACGGCCCGCTTCGTCTGCACCACCGACGACGACCTGTGCCAGATCGCGTCGTTCTACGCCGGTGCGATGAGCGAGGCCCGCAACATCGAGTTGGCACCGGTCGCCGCCCGGGTGGGCGGCCTCGAACTGGTGCTGGTCAGCGCCAACGACCCCGAGGCGATGCTGCGCCACTCGGCCGAGTGCCGCGACCGGGGCTACCGGTTCGCCGCCGACCCGTCCCAGCAGCTGGCCCGGATGAGCGGCGAGGACGTCCGCCGGCTGATCGACGGTGCCGAGTACCTGCTGACCAACGAGTACGAGCGGTCGCTGCTGGAGAGCAAGGTCGGACTCATCGGCGACCAGGTGCTCGACCTGGTGTCGGTACGGGTCACCACGCTCGGTGCCGACGGGGTGGAGATCACCGGCCGGGGCATCGAGCGGATCCACGTACCGGTGGCCCGCGACGTGGTCGCCGACGACCCGACCGGTGTCGGTGACGGCTTCCGCGCCGGCTTCTTCGCCGCCCTCGGCTGGGGCCTCGGTCTGGATCGCGCCGCGCAGGTCGGCTGCCTGCTCGCCGCGCTGGTGCTGGAGACCACCGGGCCGCAGGAGTACGCCGTCAAGCCGGACATCTTCCTCAAGCGGCTCGCCGACTCGTACGGCGACGCCGCCGCCGACGACGTCCGCCCCTACCTGCCGGCCTGACCAACTGCTTGCACCGCCGGCCACGCCGCCTACCCGCTCACCCGCTCGCCCCGCAACAGCGTCGGCTTGCGCACCCACGACAGCGTCGGTGGCCAAGATCAGGTGAGCGCCATGGACCTCACCTCGCGGTTGAGACGTCCGCAGCGCTCACCTGATCTTGATCTCTGCTCAGCTCACCTGACGCGCGGTCAACTGGGTGACGAAGGTGATCCATTGGTCGGCGGAGAAGTGCAGCGTCGGTCCGGTGCGGTCCTTGCTGTCGCGGACCGCGACGGCGTCCGGCAGTACGGCGCACTCGACGCAGTCGCCGTTGTTGGCGCTGCGGCTGCTGGTGAACCAGCGGGCGGTGGTCAGGTCGGGGGTGGGCATGACAGCCTCCAGCGCTATGCCGCGTCGGCCAGCTCCCGGATCAGCGCGCGGGAATCGGCGGGCGAGAGAGCGGCCTGACGCAGGTTGTCCGCCACCATCGTATAAGTGCGGACACCGTCCGGGTCCTGGATGTACATGGCACCGTCGAGCAGTTCGGTGTAGGCGATCGGCCGGACCCGGTCGAAGTCCAGCACCACGAACTTGCCGAGCGGCGTAGCGGCATGCGGCCCGTCCTCGGGGCGGATGACCTGGACGGTGACATGCGGCAGGCTGGCGAGGTCGGCCAGGTGCCGCAGTTGTGCGCGCCTGGTGTTGTCGCCGTTGACCCGTAACCGCAGCGCCGCCTCGCCGATCACCGCGTGCAGCGTCAGTGGCTCGTCGTCGGTGAGCCGGCGGGCTCTGGCCTGACGGAACGACACGAACCGTTCAGCGTGGTCGGGCCGGACGAACCCGGTGCCGAGGGTGAGCGCCTGGGCGTACTCCTCGGTCTGCAGCAGGCCGGGGAGCACCATCGACTCGAAGACGAACGCGCTGTCGGCCAGTCCTTCCAACCCGACGTAGGTCCGGAACCAGTCGGGCACGACGTTTGCCCAGGGAGCCCACCAGGTCTTGGCATCCGACCGGCCGGCCAGCGAGGTGAGCCGTTCGATCGTCGGCTGATCGGCGCCGCAGGTCCGCAGCACCTTGGCGATGTCGTCCGGGAACTGCTGGTAGCGGCCGGTCTCCATGTGCCCGAGCTTGGGTTTGCCGATCCCCGTCTCGGCGGACAGTTCACTCAGCGACATCGGCACGTCGCGCCGGTAGCGACTCAGCTCGGCACCGATCAGCCAGCGCAGCGCCGAGGGGTCCATCCGTGTGCTCATCACTCCCGCCTTCCGCTAGCGATGCAGTCATCATTGCCTATTGCCAATCTCGATGCAACTGCTTACGTTAGACGTCTAGTCATCGATGGAGGGGAGCGTGTGGTGAACGAGAGCGAAGAACGATGGTCGTCGGAGACGGTTGACGAGCAGCGCAGGCTGCTGGAAGACCTGCACGGGGAGCCGCCGGCGCGCTTCGCCATCTGTGCGGATACTGAGGCCGGCGAGGACAGCGAGGACGGTGGAGTGCTCGGCTGGGGGCTGGCGTTCGACGACGAAGCCGTGGTCGTACCGACCAACGGCGGCCTGCCCAACCCGTTCAGCGGCATCAAGGCAGCACTGCGGCTGTACGGGATGGTCCACCCCGTACAGCCGGTGTGGGTCGACCCGCCCGACGGTCGCCAGCTGACCTGAACCGCGGAGGTCAGGCCGGTCGCAGCACCGCGACCAGGAAGCCGGAGTCGTCGCGGTACGGGCGCAGGTCCCAGGTCGCCAGCAGCAGATCCTCGACCAGATCGGCGGCGTGCATGTCGGCCAGGAAGTCGGTGACCGGGTAGCCCCGGTCGGTGCCGAACCCGACCACGATCCGGCCGCCGTCGCGCAGGTGCAGCCGCATCCGGCGCAGCACCTCCTGGCGGGTGTCCGGCGCCAGGAACGTCATGACGTTGCCGGCGCTGACGATCGCGTCGAAGCCGTCGGTGATGCCCTGTGCGGGCAGGTCCAGCTCGGCCAGGTCGCCGACCAGCCACCGCGGGCCGGGGTGGTCCTGCCGGGCGGCATCGATCAGCACCGGGTCCAGGTCGACGCCGACGACGTCGTGACCGGCGGCGGCCAGCGCCGCGCCGACCCGGCCGGGTCCGCAGCCGGCGTCCAGCACCCGTGCCGTACGGGGCAGCATCGCGTCGACCAGCCGGGCCTCACCGTCGAGGTCGGCCCCGTCGCGGGCCAGCGACCGGAACCGGTCGACGTACCACTGTGAGTGCCCAGGGTTGGACTCCAGCAGCTTGCTCCACCCGTTCTGCGCGCTCACGCCCGCCATCCTCGCACGCCGGCATTCTGCTGGGCCTGGTGCCGTGGACCAACAGGCCTGGCCGAACGGCACGACGTGCGCTCCGCCGGAGGGCGGTTGAGGTGTATCCCGAAGAGGTGTCTCAACCGGCTGTCGCGGACACGCCGATGTGAGGCTGAGTTACGTATCAACGAGCAGGTTAGGTACCTCAGCCTCACATCGGTGGCGCTGCTGATCGACTAGCAGTTCGGCGGGAGGCTTCAGTGGCTGCGGCGGACGTCGAAGGCGGGGGAGTCGGCGACGGTCGACGCGGCGACGAACTCCTGGCCCCGGATCCGGCACCAGGCCGGGATGTCCAGGGCGGCCGCCGGATCGTCGGCCAGCACCCGGACCACCGACCCGACCGGCAGCTGCGGCAGCCGCCGGGCCAGCGCGATCACCGGCAGCGGGCAGCGCTGACCCAGGCAGTCGAGAGTCTCCGCCACCTCGCTACCAGGTGGCTGCGCCGTCTCGCCGCCGGAGCGCTGCGGTGCCGTGTCGTCGTCGGTCACAGGCCGACCACCCCGGCCTCGGCCCGCAGGTCGGCCACCACCTGCGGCAGCTCGGCCAGGAACCGGTCGACCTCCGCGTCGGTGGTGTCCCGGTGCAGCGACACCCGGACGTTGCCGTGTGACAGCACCCCCATCGCCTCCAGCACGTGTGACGGGCGCAGCGTGGACGACGTACACGACGAGCCGGAGGAGACGGCGAAGCCGCGCCGGTCCAGCGCGTGCAGCAGCGCCTCACCGTCGACGTACAGGCAGGAGAAGGTGACCAGGTGCGGCAGCCGGTCGGTCGGGTCGCCGACCACCTCCACGTCGGGCACCGTCGCGGCCACCGTCGCGCGGATCCGGTCCACCAGTGCCGATAACCGGGCGGCCTGCGCGTGCGCCTCGGCGGCCGCCGTGCGCAGCGCCGCCGCCGACGCGACCACCGCCGGCAGGTTCACCGCTCCGGGCGTACGGCCGAATTCCCGCTCGTCGGCCGGGTAGGGCGACTCCCACCGGGTGCCCTTGCGGACCACCAGCACCCCGACGCCCGGCAGCCCGCCCCACTTGTGAGCGCTGGCCGTCAGCACCGACCAGCCGTCCGGCACCGGCATCCGACCCACCGACTGGGCGGCGTCGACGTACAGCGGCACCTCGTGCGCGGCGCAGGCCCGGGCCGCCTCGGCGACCGGTTGGACCGTACCCACCTCGTGGCTGGCGCTGATCAGTGCGGCGAACGCCACACCCGGCCGGGCCACCGCCCCCGACCAGGCGGCCATATCGAGCCGGCCGAGCCGGTCCACCGGCACCGGCACCGCCTCGCCGCCGTCGGCGGTGTGCCGCTGCCCGGCGTGCAGCACCGCCGAATGCTCGATCGCCGAGTGCACCAGGGTGCGCCCGACCCGACGCCGCCCGGCGAGACCGCCGAGGACGGCGGCGTGTGCAGCGACCGTACCGCTGGGTGTGAAGGAGATCTCGTCGGTGCGGACCCGCAGCACGTCGGCGGTGACCTCGCGGGCCGCGTCGAGGAGCTGACCGGCCCGGCGGGCCCGGGTGTACAGCTTGGCCGGGTCGGCCCAGCCGTCGGTCAACGCCGCCGACAGTGCCTCCCGGGCGACCGGGTGCAGCGGTGCGGCGGTCGCGGCGTCGAGATAGTCCACAGCCGTCGACGGTACCGGCCGTGGGCTGGCCCGCCGGTGGTCGTGGCGGGTGACAAACCAGACCCCACGCCGATGGTGACCCGTCGGGTCGAGTAATCTGCGACCGTCGGTGACGCCTTTGATCGCCGATGTCGTCACGCGTGGCCAGGTCGATCCGGTTGCCACAGGTGGCATCGGTGGCACCGCGAGGGAGGCAGGACCAGGTGGTCGCAAGCGATTCAGCAGGGCAGCCGTCGGCCGTCGGCCGGCAGCCGACGCACGCACGGCGCGCGCCCGGTCGGCGACAGCTCCGGTTCCGGGCCGCTGGGCTCGGTCTCGGCGGCGCGGCACTGCTCACCCTGCTCACTGGCTGCGACGTCGGGGAGGCGTTCGGCGGCTTCGGCTGGCCGCAGGGCATCACACCGCAGGCCCACCGGATGTACGACCTGTGGATCGCCTCGGTGATCGCGGCGCTCGCGGTCGGCGTCTTCGTCTGGGGTCTGATCTTCTGGTGCATCATCCGGTACCGCAAGCGCGGCGACCAGTTGCCGGTGCAGACCCGGTTCAACATGCCGATGGAGTTCCTCTACACCATCGCGCCGATCCTGGTCGTCTCGGTGCTGTTCTACTACACGGCCGTCGTGCAGACCGATGTCGACCGGCTCAGCGAGGACCCGGACGTCACCGTCGAGGTCGTCGCGTTCAAGTGGAACTGGCAGTTCAACTACCGCGACGGGGTCGGTGAGGACGCCAACACGGTGGCGTCGACGGTCGGTTCCTCCGACATCATCCCGGTGCTGGTGGTCCCGTCGGAGCGGACCATCCGGTTCGAGGAGACCAGCACCGACGTGATCCACTCGTTCTGGGTGCCGGAGCTGCTGTTCAAGCGGGACGTCTTCCCGGGCAGCATCCGTAACCAGTTCGAGGTGACCATCGAACAGAACGGTGCCTACGTCGGCCGGTGCGCCGAGCTGTGTGGCACGTACCACTCGATGATGAACTTCGAGATGCGGGTGGTCGACCCGGAGCAGTACGACCAGTTCATCGCGGCGAAGCAGGCCGGTAGCTCGACGCCGGACGCGCTGGCCGCGATCGGGGAGGAGCCGTACGCGGTGACGACCTTCCCGTTCGACACCAAGCGTGACGCGCAGAACTTCGGGAACGCGAGCGCCCAGGGCGCGGGAAGCTGAGGGCCGGTCATGAAGACCGAGTGGCGACTGTTCGGCATCGTCGCGGCGTTCCTGCTCGTCGTGTCCGGTGTCTACCCGGCGTGGACCTACGGGCAGCTCGGGCACGTCGAGTGGATCGGCACCACGGCGCTGATCCTGTCCTTCCTGCTCTGCACGATGTGTGGTGGCTTCTTCTGGTTCGTGTCGCGCCGGATCGATCTGCGCCCCGAGGACCGGCCGGACGCTGAGATCTCCGACGGAGCGGGCGAGGTCGGCTTCTTCAGCCCGGGCAGCTACTGGCCGTTCGGGGTGGCGCTGGCCGCGACCGTCGCCGGTCTCGGCCTGGTCTTCTGGCAGTGGTGGCTGCTCATCTTCGGGCTGCTCTCGGTGATCGCCACCGCAGCCGGTCTGCTGTTCGAGTACTACACCGGCACCCGGCGTACCGCCGAGCACTGAGCCGGGCCGAGCACTGAGCCGGTTCGTCGCCGGCGTCGGCTGAGCCGGCCGACCGTCACCGGCTGTTGCGGCGGCGCAGCTTGGCGCCCCAGCCGGCGACGGCTGTCGGGGCGCCGCCGACAGCTACCGGGGTGCCGATCCGCTCCGGCGAGGACCAGACACAGCGGTCGACGGTGGGTTGGCGGACGGCCTTGACCGCCGCGTGGACGAAGATCACCCGGTAGATCACGTCGGCGACCATGATCAGCGGGAGCAGGAGCAGCAGCTGCCGGTGGTGTAGCCGCCAGGCGGACAGCACCCAGCGCAGGATCAGCAGCAGGTACGCGTAGTCGAAGGTGCTGACCTGCCGCCCCACCCGGTGACCGAGGATGCCCCGGAAGGTGCCCCAGAGCCAGCGCAGATTCTGCTTGTACCAGTCCCGCAGCGAGGTCGGGTCCTGCAACAGCGCGGTGGCCCGGGGCGCGTGGACGACAGGAGTCGCAGCGGGCGGTCAGCCGGCGGTGGTACCCGCAGCCGACTGGGCCACCTGCACCCACCGGTCCAGCAGCGCGGCGGCCGCGCCGCTGTCCACCGCCTCGGCGGCCCGGCCCAGCTGCGCCCGCATCGTCTCCAGCAACCCGTCAGCCGGCGCGGCGCCGGTCTGTACCGCCTGAGCGGTCAGCGCCGCTGCGGCGTTGACCAGCACCGCGTCCCGGACCGGACCGGACCGTCCGGCGAGCAGCCGGCGGGTGACATCGGCGTTGAAGGCGGCGTCCCCACCCCGGAGATCGCCGGGGGCGCTGCGGGCAACCCCCAGGTCCTCGGCGGCGTCCACGACCATCGCGCGCACCACGCCGTCGGCGGCGAACCAGACCCTGGTCGGGGCGGCGGTGCTGAGCTCGTCCAGCCCGTCCTCACCCCGCATCACCAGTGCGGTGTCGCCCCGGCTGGCGAACACCTGCGCCATCACCGGCGCCATCCGGGTGTCGAAACAGCCGATCGCCCCGGCCTGAGGCCGGGCCGGGTTGGTCAGCGGGCCGAGGAAGTTGAAGGCAGTCGGTACGCCGATCTCCCGCCGGGTCGTCCCGGCGTGCCGCATTCCCGGGTGGTACCGGGCGGCGAAGCAGAACCCGATGCCGACCTCGGCGACGCACCGGGCCACCCCCTCGGGGCCCAGGTCGAGCGGGATGCCGAAGTGCTCCAGCAGGTCGGCGGCCCCACACGACGACGAGGCGGCCCGGTTGCCGTGCTTGACCACCCGGGCACCGGCGGCTGCCACCACCAGCGCCGCCATCGTCGAGATGTTCACCGTGTGGGCCCGGTCGCCGCCGGTACCGACCACGTCCACCGCGTCGGCGCGCAGCGCTTCCGGCAGGTCGACCGGTACGGCGTCGGCGAGCATCGCCTCCACCAGACCGACCAGCTCCGCCGGGGTCTCGCCCTTGGCGCGCAGCGCGACGGCGAACCCGGCGATCTGGGCCGGGGTGGCGGAGCCCGCCATGATCTCGCCCATCGCCCAGGTGGTGTCGGCGGTGGAGAGCTGCTCGCCGGCGAGCAGCGCACTGAGCAGATTCGGCCAGGACCGTTCACCCATGGGGTCTCTCCCAGGTGCGATGGGGCGTGTGCGCGATGCGGTACGGGACGGTGCGGCGGAACGTGGACGGTGCAGCCCGGTGCAGGTGCGGTGCGGGGGTGGGTCAGGCGGCGGGCAGCTTGCCGGACCGGCCGCGCAGCATGCCGGCGACGGTCTGGCCGGTGGTCACCGGGTCGAGCGGGTGCATCAGGGTGGCGTCGACCTCGGCGAACGAGGCCAGCCAGCGGTCGGCGGCGCGGGCGATCACCACGCAGGTCGGCGGCGCGTCGGCGCGGTCGTCCTTGATCTGCCGGGCGATGCCGAGCCCGCCGCCGGGGGTGGCCTCACCGTCGAGCAGCATCAGGTCGATCTCGTACTCGTCGACCAGCCGGACGCACCCGGCGTAGTCGGACGCCTCGACGAACTCGACGGTCAGGTCGGTGGCGGGGCGGGTGCCGACGGCCAGCCGCATCCGGTCCCGCACCTGCGGGTCGTCGCTGTAGAGCAGGACGGTGTGTACGCGCTCGGTCATCTTGTCGCTCGACTCCCACCTCGTAGCTGCGCGCTGATCGTACCGTCCGACCGCGTCGCGTCCGGCGAGCGGGTCAGTCGGCGGCGGCCGCCGCGCGGGCCTGCCGTGCCTCCTGACGGTCGAGTTCCCGGTCGACGCGTCGGGCCTCCCGCTCGGACTGGCGCATCCACTGCACCACCAGTACGGCGAGCATGGTGACGCTGACGAACTCCCCGCCGGCCCACAGGACGCCGCCGGCCACCTCCTGGTCGGCCCACGGGTCGGCCCAGGTCAGCCCGAGCGACGGGTACCAGTCGCCGCCGAACAGGGTGTTGCTCTGCATGACGGTGAGCCCGAGCACGGTGTGGAACGGCACGGAGAGCACCATCAGCAGCGCCCGGGCCGGGTACGGCCAGCGGCCGGGCAGCGGGTCGAGCCCGACCAGCGGCCAGAAGAACAGGCAGCCGGTCATGATGAAGTGGGCGTGGACGAACTCGTGGGCGAGGGAATTTTCCAGGGTCAACCGGTACAGATCAGTGAAATACAGCACAAACGGGTTGATGACGAACAGGCCGAAGGCGACCAGCGGGAAGGTGAGCACCCGGGCGTACCGGCTGTGCAGGACGGCGAGCAGGCGACGCCGCGGCGCGCCGGGCAGGGTGCGCAGCGCCAGGGTGACCGGTGCGCCCAGGGCGAGGAAGATCGGCGCGATCATCGACAGCACCATGTGCTGGACCATGTGCACCGACAGCAGCGTGGTGTCGTAGGCGCCCAGCCCACTCACGGTGACGGCGGCGATGCCACCCAGTCCGGGGCCGAGGAACAGTACGGTGCGTGACACCGGCCAGTGGTCGCCGCGTAGTCGTAGCCGGTGCACTCCGTACAGGTAGAGGCCGGCGGCCACGACGAGCACCAGCGCCAGCCAGTTGGTCAGCTGGATCTCGGTGAACATGGCCGAGACCGTGAACGGCGGGACGGCGATCGCAGCGACATCTGCCACGTGACGAGGCTAGGCCAGCGGCCTCGGTCGACGTTATCCGGCCCTCCAGTGGGTCGGGTTTGCCACCCCGCCGTCCGTGGGCACTGACCGGCAGCAATAATGACCGCGTGACTGCGGCCCCAGCGATTGACAAGAGCCGGATCCACTCGCTGACTCGACCGAACATGGTCAGCGTCGGGACGATCGTGTGGCTCTCCAGCGAACTGATGTTCTTCGCGGCGCTGTTCGCGATGTACTTCTCCATCCGCGCGGCGGACTACAGCATGTGGGAGGAGCACACCCCACAGCTGAACATCCCGTACGCGACGGTCTTCACCGCGATCCTGGTGGCTTCCTCGGTCACCTGCCAGATCGGGGTGTTCGCCGCGGAGCGGGGAGACGTGCACGCGCTGCGGCGGTGGTTCACGATCACCTTCGTGATGGGCCTGATCTTCCTGCTCGGCCAGATCAACGAGTACCGGGAGCTGGTCCACCACGGCATCAAGATCAACGGCGACGGGTACGGCTCGGTGTTCTACCTCACCACCGGCTTCCACGGCCTGCACGTGGCGGGCGGCCTGGTCGCCTTCCTGATCTACATGGTCCGTACCACGATGGGGCGGTTCACCCCGGCGCAGGCCACCTCGGCCATCGTCGTGTCGTACTACTGGCACTTCGTCGACGTGGTCTGGATCGGCCTCTACTTCATGATCTACTGGCTGCAATGATCATCAAGCGGTCACTCACCGTGATGGTGCGGCGTCGTGCCGACCAGGCAGGTCGCAAAACCGACAAGGATTCAGGTCAATGACATCTGACACCCCCGCCGACCGGCGAGCCGACCGCGGACGCGGTCTCCTCGCCCGGCTGCGCAGCGGGCGGGCCACGCCGCGAGGTCGGGGCCGCCGCCGGCTGGGCACCGCGGTCCGGTTGCTCGCCGCGCTGTTCCTGGCCGGCGGTGCGTACACCGTCTTCGCCCCGGGCCTGCAGGCACAGGACACCCCGCAGCTGTCCCAGGCGGCCGAGGACGGCAAGGCGCTGTTCGACCAGAGCTGCATCTCCTGCCACGGGCGCAACGCCCAGGGCGTCGAGGGACGCGGCCCCAGCCTGATCGGTGTCGGATCGGCGTCGGTGGAGTTCCAGGTCGGCACGGGCCGGATGCCGATGGCCCGGCAGGAGGCCCAGGCCGAGCGCAAGCCGGTGGTCTTCACCGAGGAGGAGATCCGCCAGCTCGGCCAGTACATCCAGGAGCTGGGCGGCGGCCCGCAGCTGCCGGACGGTGAGATGCTGCGTACCGGCGGTGACATCGCCGTCGGTGGCCATCTCTACCGGATCAACTGTTCGTCCTGCCACGCCTTCAGCGGCGGCGGCGGCGCGCTGTCCTCCGGCAAGTACGCACCGAGCCTGGAGCCGGCCACCGACCGGCAGCTGTACGCCGCCATGCTGACCGGTCCGCAGAACATGCCGGTCTTCGGGGACAACCAGCTCACCCCCGAGCAGAAGCGCGACATCATCGCCTTCGTGCAGGAAGGGCTGAAGACCGACGGTGACCCCGGCGGGCTGGCCAACCTCGGCCGGTACGGTCCGGTGACCGAGGGCATCGCCATCTTCCTGGTCGGCATCACCGCGCTGGTCTTCGCCAGCCTGTGGATTGCGGGGAAGTCATGAGCACCGACATCGACACCACCCAGCAGCACCGCCAGTCAGCGCAGGTGAGCCTGGACGACCCTCGGCTGACGCCGTTCGACGTGCTGCGCGAGGGTGCCCGTCGCGACGACATCGAGATCGTGCACTACGAGCCGCCGTTCCCGGTGCCCGGCACCAGGGCGGAGCGTCGGATCAGCCGGTTCGTCGCCGGGCTGTTCCTGCTCGCCGGGCTCACCGCGACCGCGTTCCTGGTGGTCTACATCTGGTGGCCCTGGGAGTACGAACTCGGCACCGGGATCAGCAAGTTCTACACCCCGCTGCTCGGCGTCAGCCTCGGGCTGACCCTGCTGGCCATCGGCGTCGGCATCCTCACCTGGGGCAAGAAGCTGCTGCCCCACGAGGTGGCGATCCAGGACCGGCACGATGGTCCGTCCAGCCCGGACGACCGCAAGATCACCGGCGGCACGCTCACCTACATGGTGGACGAGCTCGGGGTCAAGCGCCGGCCGCTGCTCGGGGTGTCGCTGCTGGCCGGGTTGGCTCCGGTCGCCGCGGTCGCGGCCGCTCCACTGGTCGGCGGCCTGATCCGGGATCCGCACACCGACAACCAGATGGCCACCACCGGCTGGGAGCCGGTCGAGACGACCGGTGGCGGCACCGAGCTGGTCCGGCTGACCAGGGAGGACGGCTCACCGATCCGGCCCGCTGACGTCAGCGTCGGTGGTCAGATGACGGTCTTCCCCGGAATTCCCGGCGGACACACCAACCGGTACGCCGACTCGCCGACCCTGCTGATCCACCTGCGGCTGGACGACGCCCGGACCGCCCGGCAGAACAACGAGGCGGCGGGCAAGCCCGACTACATGTGGGGCAACTACATCGCGTACTCGAAGATCTGCACCCACGCGGGCTGCCCGGCGAGCCTGTACGAGCAGCAGTCCAACCGGCTGCTCTGCCCCTGCCACCAGTCGCAGTTCCTGATCACCGACAACGCCAAGCCGGTCTTCGGCCCGGCCAGCCGTCGGCTGCCGCAGCTGCCCATCTCCGTCGACGACGAGGGCTTCTTCGTCGCCACCTCCGACTACACCGAGATCGTCGGACCCGACTTCTGGGAGCGGCCATGAAACGCCGTAAGTTCGACGCCCGGGCGCTGCCCGGCCAGGCCGCCGGGCAGCTCGACGACCGGTTCCAGGCAGCTACGCCGCTACGCAAGCTGCTGAACAAGGTCTTCCCGGATCACTGGTCGTTCCTGCTCGGCGAGATCGCGCTCTTCTCGTTCGTCGTCGTCCTGCTCACCGGTGTCTACCTGACCTTCTTCTTCGACCCGTCGATGGAGGAGGTCGTCTACGACGGCAGCTACGCTCCGCTGCGCGGGATCCCCATGTCGGCGGCGTACGCGTCGACGCTGGACATCTCGTTCGACGTCCGGGGCGGCCTGATCATGCGGCAGATGCACCACTGGGGGGCGCTGCTGTTCATGGCCTCGATCGTGGTGCACATGCTGCGGGTGTTCTTCACCGGCGCGTTCCGCAAGCCGCGTGAGGCGAACTGGATCATCGGCTCGCTGCTGTTCTGGGTCGGCTTCCTCGCCGGCTTCACCGGCTACTCGCTGCCCGACGACGGCCTGTCCGGCACCGGGCTGCGGATCGCCTCCGCGATCATGCTGTCCATCCCGGTGATCGGGTCCTGGGTCACCTCGTCGATCTTCGGCGGTGAGTTCCCGGGCACGATCATCATCAGCCGGTTCTACATCGCCCACGTGCTGCTGATCCCCGGTCTGCTGGTGGCGCTGATCAGCGCACACCTCGGCCTGGTCTTCAAGCAGAAGCACACCCAGTGGGCCGGCCCGGGACGGACCAACGACAACGTGGTCGGTGAGCGGATGTTCCCCCGCTACGCGATCAAACAGGGCGGCTTCTTCATGATCGTCTTCGGGGTGGTCGCCCTGATGGCGGGGGTCTTCCAGATCAACCCGGTGTGGCTGTTCGGCCCGTACGAGGCCGCCGTCGTCTCGGCGGCGAGCCAGCCCGACTGGTACGTCATGTTCCTGGACGGCTCCACCCGGTTGATGCCAGCCTGGGAGCTGACCATCCCGATCGGCGACGGGTACGTGATCCCGCCGCTGTTCTGGCCGACCGTGGTGCTGCCCGGCATCCTGGTCATGCTCTCCCTGGCGTACCCGTTCCTCGAAGCGCGGTACACGAAGGACAAGGCCAGCCACAACCTGCTGCAGCGGCCCCGGGACGTGCCGGCCCGTACCGCCGTCGGCGCCATGGCCGTCACCTTCTTCATCGTGCTGACCATCTCCGGCGGCAACGACGTGTTCGCCGACAAGTTCTTCATCAGCCTGAACGCGATGACCTGGGCCGGTCGGATCGGATTGATCCTGCTGCCACCGCTGGCCTACTACGTGACCTACCGGATCTGCCTCGGTCTGCAGCAGCACGACCGCGAGGTGCTGGCGCACGGCGTCGAGACCGGAATCATCCGCCGGCTGCCCGACGGCCGCTTCGTCGAGGTGCACCAGCCGCTCGGGCCGACCGATGAGCACGGCCACGGCAAGCTGGAGTACGTCGGCTGGGTGGTACCCAAGAAGATGAACCGGCTCGGCGCACTCGGCCCGGCCGTCAAGGGCTTCTTCTTCCCGATTGAGAAGCCGGCACAGGTTCCGCCGCCGGCGCATGTGGCGATCGACCCGGCCGAGGAACAGCCGGCCGAACTGCGGTCGGCTGGCAAGGAGAAGCAGCCGGCCGACCGCGAGGAGATCAGCAGCGGCAGCCGCTGACCACCGCGCACCCGGAGTTGACAGAGGCGTCCGCCGAGCAGATCGGCGGGCGCCTCTGTGATCTCACACCTGCACCGGCCGCCCCCACAAGCCCTGTCGCCACGGTAGTAGCGGTATCCCTAAGAGACTGCGGTGATCCATTGGTGACGGTTTCCTCTCGACGTAGCGTCATGGTCGACAGTGATCGATCAACCGCAAGGTAGTCGCTCGGAGGAGGAGCTACGTGAAGCTGGCAAGGAAGTTGCTGACGTGGGCCATGGGCGCCAGCATGGCCCTGGTAGTCGTGACGCCGTCGCCTGCGCAAGCCGCGTACTGGGACTGTCCGACCAACGCCATGTGCATGTGGGAGCACAGCGGAGGTAACGGCCTGATGGTCTGGGTATCGGTCAACACCGGCAATCAGCCGGATCTACGGGCATGGAGCTTCGACGACAAGATCAGTTCGGTCCGGAACACTTCCGCCCGGGGCGTCTGCCTGTATCCTGACCTCAACTACGATGGCAACTGGTACATCTTCGTCCCGCCGTACAGCGGCGGTGGCAACGTTGATCCGCTCGCGAACGATCAGATCACCTCGTTCCGCTGGGCACCGTCGACCTCACCGCCCGTCTGCTGACGGGCAGTCGACGTCAGACACCGAACGGTAACGCGGCTGGTAGCCAGTGGGTCTGTGGCCCCCGACGACCAGCCGCGTCGTTATGTCTCCTGGGCGGCTCTGCCTGCGGCAGCTGCCAGTTCCCGCTGTTGGCTCAGCGCTGTCGTCGGTCAGTCCGCGTCGGCCAGCCCGATGGCGAAGGCCGCCTCCAGATCGTGCTGTGAGTAGGCGCGGAAGGCGATGTGCGACTCGGTGTTGAGCACCCCCGGAACCTTCGAGATCCGTCCGGCGATCACGTCGGCGATCTGGTCGAACTCCCGCACCCGGACGATCGCGATCAGGTCCACGTGCCCGGCCACCGAGTAGACCTCGCTCACCCCGTCGAGACCGGCGAGCGCCTCGGCCACCTCCGGGATCGAGTCCGTGGCGCAGTCGATCAACACGATGGCAGTGATCACGCAGGTCCTCCGTCTCTCACCGGCGTCCGCCGCCGATGTTACTCAAGCCGGGTGCTCAGCCGGCGGACACCGTCAGATCGCTGTCCACCCGGATCGCGTCAGTCAGCCGTTCCCCCGTATGCACCTGTGCGCCGGGCCACACCACCGAGCGGACCAGCGTCCCCCGTACCACCGCGTCGGCGCCGACGACGGAGCGGTCGACCGGGCCCGTCACCGTGGCCGACGGGTCGACGAGGCTCCGGCCACCTGCCGCGTGCAGATTGGCCGCGAGGTAGTCCGGTGGTGTCCCGGTGTCCAGGTAGGTCCCCGAGTAGTTGATCACCTGCAGCGCGCCGGCGGCCTCCGCCGGCCGCCAGACGGTACGGACCAGTTCGCCGGGAGTGGCCGCTAAACCGCTGACGTAGCGCCACGGCAGCAGCGAGAAGCCGGCGAACCGGTGCCCGTCGAAGCCGCCCCGGGCGGCCGGGTGGGTGAACCGCTGGCCGAGCAGCCGGACGGTCTCGCCGTCCCAGCCGTCGAGCAGTGCCGCGATGTCCGGCCCAGGGTCGAGCTCTGGATGGGCGAGATAGCCGTCGACGTTGCCGACCAGCACGCCGCGACCGCTGATCCAGTCCCGTAGCCGGCCGACGCCGCCGGAGGTGCCCAACGGGTCTCCTGGCTCCACGGACAGCTGTGCCCGGTCGCCGACCTGGGTCACCACCTGCCGGCCGAGGTAGCAGGCGTTGACCGCGACCGCCGCCGGCCCGGTGAAACCGAGGGCACCGACCCGGGCGAGCGCCCGGTCCAGCAGCGGTACGTTCCCGACCGGGCAGAGCGCCTTCGGGACGAGACCGGTCAACGGCCGCAGCCGGCGGCCTTCACCGGCGGCGAGGATCACCGCGCAGATCCGGTCCGGTCCGGCCGCCGGTGCGCTCACCCCGGCTCCTGGGCCGCTGGCGGGCTGACGAGTGGACCGATGCCGTAGCGCGCGAGTAGCCGGGCGGTCGCCGGGGTCAGCCGGGGCAGGTCGTCGAGCCGGTGCCAGGCGGCTTCGTACACCTCGGCCCCGTCAACCACCAGTTGGGTTCGCGACGCTGCCACGGAGGCTTCGAAGACCACGTCCACCCAACCCTTGGCGTGCACCACGGCATTCGGCACCGCCGGGCGTAGCTGGTCCGGGGCGAGCCGGATGCCGGTCTCCTCGGCGAGCTCCCGGGCCGCGCCGACCACCGGCGCCTCGCGGTGTCGCAGCAGACCGGCGGGCAGTGTCCAGCCCCGGCCGGGCGGCTGGCGCAGCAGCAGTAGCCGGGCGGGTGTCGACGGGCCGACTTCGGAGTCGGTCACCAGCGTCACGGCGCCGACGATGTACTTCTGCACGGCGAGCCGGACCAACCGCCGACGGACCGGGTGCGGTAACCGGTAGAACACGCCGTACAACAGGGCGCGTGCGGGGGATCGGCGGGTGATCATATGGTTCAGGCTAGAGGTAGCCGGTCGTCGGCGCCGGGTCAGGTCAGCCCGGCTGGTCGACCAGGGCGATGAGCTGGTCGACGACGGCCTCGGGCTCGATGGTCCGGTCCACCACCGCGACCAGCAGGGTCTCCATGTCCGGGTACTTGAGGTTCTCCGCGAGCTGGCGCAGTGGTTTGTCGTTGGACAACGCCCGGTCGTGTTTGCGCAGGATCAGGCTGACAGTGGCGCGGCCGAGGCGTACCTTGTCGCTGATGCTGATGCCCGGTTCGGAGTGTTCGGCGAACCAGCGGTTGATCTGCATCTGGGCCTGCGGCGACTTGACGAAACCCAGCCACTCCTTTCGCGGCCCGGCCGACGTCGGTGCCGTCCCGGTCGGCTGGTCGTCGGTCTCGGTGAAGATCTCGACCACGTCGCCGTCGGTCAGTTCGGAGGCCAGTGGGGCCAGCCGGCCGTTGATCCGTACGGCGAGACAGTGCGCGCCTTTGCGCGGATCCAGCTCGTATGCGAGGTCGACTGGCGTCGACCCGGCCGGCAGCACGATCGGGCGGCCGTCGGTGAAGACCTGGATCTGCGCGTCGACCAGGTCGCAGCGCAGCGAGTGGACAAATTGGTCAGCGTCGATGTTTTCCTGCGACCAGTCGATCGCCCTGCGGAGCCAGGCCAGCTCGTCGGCGCGGGCAGCGGCACGACTGCGGCCGGGCTTGGGGAAGTGGTACGGCGCGGCGATGCCGAACTCGGCGGACCGGTGCATCGCGTCGGTCCGGATCAGCACCTCGAGCGGACGCTCGTCCGGGCCGATGACGGTGGTGTGCAGCGAGCGGTAGAGGTTGTTCTTCGGCGCCGCGATGAAGTCCTTGAACCTGCCCGGTACCGGTCGCCAGCGGCAGTGGACCGCGCCGAGCGCCGCGTAGCAGTCGGTGTCCGGCCCGGTGACCACGACCTCGATGCGGGGTAGGTCGAACGGTGCCCGGTGGCCGCCGGTGACGGTGTCCTTCCAGATCGAGTAGCGGTGCCGTGGCCGGGGCGCGACCCGGGCGGCGACCTTCTCCCGGCGCAGCGTCACCCGTGCCTGTCCGCAAACGGCGTCCAGGTACGTCGCCCAGCCCGGCCGGTTGGCCAGGTGCTCCTCGATCTGCTGGTAGGCCTCCGGCTCCAGGTGGAACAGGACGATGTCGTCGAGCTCCCGCTTGAGCTTCTGGATGCCGAGCCGGTCGCAGAGCGGGACCAGCACGTCCAGGGTCGCCTTGGCGATCCGGGCCCGGGAGGCAGGCGAGCGCACACCGAGGGTCCGCATGTTGTGCAGCCGGTCGGCGAGTTTGATGACCAGCACCCGGACGTCCTTCGACGCAGCGATGATCATCTTTCGGATGGTCTCCGCCTCGGCGGCCTTGCCGTAGAACGCCTTGTCGAACTTGGTCACCCCGTCGACCAGGTGGGCGACCTCGTCACCGAAGTCCGCGGCCAGTGTCGGCAGGTCGTACGTGGTGTCCTCGACGGTGTCGTGCAGCAGCGCGGCCACCAGGGTGGTGGTGTCCATGCCGAGCCCGGCGCAGATCTCCGCGACGGCCAACGGGTGGGTGATGTACGGCTCGCCGCTCTTGCGGTACTGCCCGGCGTGCATGCTGTCGGCGATCTGGTAGCCGCGGCGCAGCACCGCCGGGTCCGCCGACGGGTGGATCGACCGGTGGACGCGGATCAGCTCGGCGACCGGGTCCGGTGAGCCGGGAGACCAGGACAGCCAGGCTCGCAGGCGGGCGGACAGGGGTGTCGTGGTGGGCAGGAAACGTCCGATGGCGGCGCCGGGACCGGCGTCGACGTCCACGCGGAGACACCTCCTCACCCATCGCCCGGCGGGTCGACCGCCCGGACGCACGCCACGAATCGGGCGTTGGCTGACAGGACTGCACTTCTCTAACAGCCTAAGCGAGCGAGCGTAGTACGATCGGCTACTTGCGGGTGATCGATCGGTCGAGTCTTTGGTCTGCTTCGTCGACCCCGGCCGTCGTCCGGGCGGCTTCCTCGGCCTTGACCAGCAGATAATGGAATCGGCCGGCGCCGCCGGCCGGTGAGGCCCAGTCCCCGCTCACCCTGACCAGCCGGGTCTGTTCCGGCTCCAGCCAGGACAGGATCCGCTCGCTCTCGGCCGCGCTGGCCCGGGGCACCGGGCCGTGCCCGGCCGGCACCGTCTCCGCGGTGGCGCACAGCAGGTCGATGGTGGCCCGGGGGTGCTGCCGTGGCGGCGACACGCCGGCAGCGGCGAGCCGACCGTGCCGGACGATCGCCAGCTCCCAGCCACCGTGCCCGGCCCGTCGCGCCGCGACCAGCTCGGCGATCCTGGTCAGTGCGGTCAACCGCTGCATTCGGACGGTCGCCCGCAGGAATGCGGCCAACCGGCCCCGGACCACCGCCGCCTCCTCGAACCGCTGCGCGGCGGCGAGCCGGTCGATCCGGGCGAGCAACGTGTCGACCAGTGGCTGCGGGTCGGTCTCGAGTGCCGTCCGCAGCGGGGCGACGGCGAGTTCGGCGTACTGCTGCGGGTCGATCCGGTGCTCGCACGGTGCCGGACAACGACCAAGCTCAGCCAGCGCGCAGGCCGGGGTCCGGGTCCGGGCGGACAACCGGTGGGTGCACTGACGCAGCGGCAGCGCGTCGTGGATGCCGGCGGCGGCCAGCTCGGCCGCCCGGCGGGAGGCGAACGGCCCGAGCACGGTGGTGTCGGCCGGTGAGATCGCCCGGACCGTGGACAGCCGTGGATAGACCTCGTCGGTGACCTTCAACCAGACCACCCGCTCCGGATACTTCGACCGGCGGTTGTACGGCGGCGCGTGGGCGGCGATCAGCCGCAGCTCACGTACCTCGGCCTCCAACCGATGGGCGCACTCGACCGCGTCGACCCGCGTCGCCGCGGCCAGCATCTCGGACATCCGCGCCCGCCGCTCGGCGGCGGTGAAGTAGCTGCGTACCCGGGTGGCGACGTCGCCGGAGGTGCCGACGTACAGCGGCCGGTCGTCGGCCGCCCGGAAGATGTACACCCCGGGGGAGCGGGGCAACCCGTCGGCGAGGTGCCGCTTGCGTCGCTGGACGTCGCTGACCGCGCGGCTGAATTCGACCGCGTCGCCGATGCTCGTCACCTGGTGCCCGCCGAGCCGGGCGATCAGCCCGTGCAGCACGTCCACCGTCGCCTGGGCGTCGGCCAGGGCCCGGTGGGTGGGCCGCCGAGGGGTGCGGAAGTAGCCGGCGAGAGTGCCGAGCTTGCGGTTGGGCACCTCGTCGCGGGTCAGCACCCGGCGGGCGAGGGCCGCGGTGTCCAGCACCGTCGGCGCCGGCCAGGGATAGCCGTGCCGGGCGCACGCGGCCTTGAGGAAACCCACGTCGTACGGCGCGTTGTGCGCCACCAGCACCGCGTCACCGAGAAACTCCAGCAGGCTGGGCAGCACCTGCTCGATCGGCGGCGCGGGAACGAGCATCGCCTCGGTGATGCCGGTGAGCACGGTGATGAACGGCGGCACCGGTCGGCCCGGGTTGACCAGCGTGGCGAAGACGCCGAGCTCCTCGCCGCCGCGCACCTTCACCGCGCCGATCTCGGTGATGCCGCCACCGTCCGGCGCGCCGCCGGTGGTCTCCAGATCCAGCACGACGAAGGTGGTCTCCCGTAGCGACCGGTCCGCGCCGGTCGACAGCGGCCCGCCCTGTCCGGCTGACAGCAGCGAGTCGATCGAGCCCTGGGTGTAGGCCGGTCGAGGTACGGGATCAGGCGGTGCCACGGCGCAGACGATAGGACGTGGGTACGACACAGCCGTCCCATGCGTACCACCGGTAACGATCCGATCGACTCTGCGAGATCATTCTTCCTGTCGGGCACGCGGCGGCCACCCGGTGGGAGACTGGGGTGCATGGCCGCACCGGATCCGACCGACGCTCGTCCCGAGGGGGCGGCGCCGACGACCGGCGCCCTGCCCCCGTCCGCCGACCAGCCGGCCGGTGGTCCACCCGCCGAGCCGGTGCTGCCCGAGCCGGTGCGGTCGCGCATCGTCGTGCTCGCCGCCGCCGCGCTGCCCGAGATCCCGACCGACGAGATGCCGCCTCCGTTGCGCAAGGTCGCCAAGTTCGCGCCGAACCGGCGGGCCCGCTACGGTGCCGCGGCGATCGCGGCGGCGCTCACCAACGATCCGTCACTGCGGCAGCGGGTGGCCGCCCGCGCGCTGGCCGAGACCGGCGAACTGGGTGCGGCGGTCAGCGAAGGTGTCTCACCCGCGGCGGCGGACCCGGTCGAGGTCGCCGCCCTGGCGTACCTGATGCGGCCGGCGGGCTGGCGTGAGCTGGTCGACGCCGCCGGTGCGGCGGTCCGGGCCGAGGCCGACCGGGCCGCCGTCGCCGAGCTGATCCGCGATGCCGAGGCCCGCGCCAACCGAGCCGAACACGACCGCACCGTCGCCCGGGTCGAGGTGGAGAAGCTCCGCGACGAGCTGGCCCGGGTACGGGAGGAACTGGGCCAGCTCCGCGAGGAGTCCCGGCAGCTGTCCCGCACGCTGCGTGAGGCACAGGCGCAGCAGCGGCGGGCCAACGAGCTGCTCGCCACCGAACGCGGCCGGGCCGCGCGGGCCGCCGCCGACCACGACGCCGAGCTGCGGCGGCTGCGCGCCAAGCTCGCCGACGCGGAGCTGACCGCCGGGACCGCCCGGCAGTCGGCGAAGGAGGCCCGGGCGGTCGACGACGCCCGGCTGTGGCTGTTGCTGGAGACGATCGGGCAGGCGGCCCAGGGGCTGCGGCGGGAGCTCGCCCTGGACCCGGCCGACCGGTTGCCGGCCGACTACGTCGCCGACGCGTTCACCGACCGACCGGCGGCGGCGACGTCGACCCGGGCCCGCGACACCGACGACCCGGCCCGGCTGGACGACCTGCTCGCCCTACCCCGGGCGCACCTCGTCGTCGACGGCTACAACGTGACCAAGCGGGGCTTCGGCGAGATGCCGTTGGAGCAGCAACGCAAGAGGTTGATCACCGGGCTCGGTGGGATCGCCGCGCAGACCGGGGACGAGGTGACAGTGGTCTTCGACGGCGCTGAGCGGATGCACGGGTTGCCGCCGGCTCCACGTGGCGTGCGGGTGCTGTTCTCCCGAAAAGGGGAGACGGCCGACGAACTCATCCGCCGGCTGGTCCGGGCCGAGCCGTCCGGCCGGGTGATCGTGGTGGTCTCCTCCGACCGGGAGGTGGCCGACGGGGTCCGGCGGCACGGCGCGTACCCGATGGGCGCCGACTCGCTGCTGCGTCGACTGGCTCGTTCCTGAGCCGACACCCGGTCACGCGGAACTGTCGTACCTGACGCCTATCGTCGATGTCACTGGCGGTGGTCGGTCGGCGATGCTGCGTCGTACGGGGGCCGATCACCGCCGGCCGACCGTTCGACGGCACCGCCACGTGAGGAGACGACCATGCTGATCGACTGTGACACCTGCGCCGTCGAGCGCGGCCCGAGCTGCCGGGGTTGCCTGGTCAGTGCCCTGATCGACAGCCCGGACACGGTGGCCCACCTGGACGCCGGCGAGCGGTACGCGATCGAGGTGTTCGCGCGTGCCGGGTTCGACGTCGAGGTGCTCGGCGAGTCGCCGGCAGCGGCGCGCGGCCGCCGGCAGCGCCGGCCCCGGTCCCGAAGACAGGTCGCCTGAGCGATCGACCGGTCCGCCTGAGAGGATCCGGTCGCCCGAGTGTGGACCGGGGCCGCGCCGGCACACCTAGGATGGTCGGGCGACCGGTCGGCGGAAGGAGCCCGATGACGCCTCGCGCATGGGCGCTGGTGACCTTCGTCGTCCTGGGGGTGGCGGTCGTCGTCGCGGCGGCCGTGCTGGTGCCGTGGCACCGGCCGCCGGTGCCCCGCGCCGATCAGCTCGCCGCCCTGCGTGAGCTGCCCGTCGACCAGGTCGAGCGGGGGAGGGCCCTGCGGGCGGCGCTGCGTCCCGGTCGCTACGGCGCGATGCTGGTCGGCCTGCTGGCGGCGCTGCTGCTCGGGTTCACCCCGGTCGGTGCCCGGCTGGTGTTGGTCGCCGGCCGGCCGTTCGGCGACCACTGGGTCGCCCAGGCGCTGCTCGGCGGGCTGCTCGTGGTGTTCCTGGCCGACCTGCTGACCCTGCCGTTCGCCGCCTGGCGGCACCGGATCCTGACCGAGCACGGACTGGCCACCCAGGGCTGGGCCGGCTGGGGAGTGGACCTGGTCCGGTCGTACGCGGTCGGCGCGGTCATCGCGACGGTGGCCCTGCTCGGCTTCTACACCGTCGTCCGGCTCGCCCCCCGCTGGTGGTGGGCGCTGGCCGCGACCGGCGCGGCCGCCCTGGTGGTGCTGCTGTCGTTCGTCCTGCCGGTGCTGGTCGAGCCGGTGTTCAACAAGTTCACCCCGATGCCGGCCGGTCCGGTGCGCACGCAACTGCTGGAGCTGGCGGAACGCGACGGTGTCGCGGTGCGGGACGTGCTGGTCGCCGACGCGTCCCGGCGCACCCGCGCGGTCAACGCCTACGTGTCCGGGTTCGGTCCCACCCGGCGGATCGTCGTCTACGACAACCTGCTGCGCGAGGCGCCCCCGGCGGAGCTGGCCGCCGTGGTCGCCCATGAACTGGGCCACGCCCGCGCGCGCGACGTGCTGACCGGCACTCTGTTGGGCGCGCTCGGTGCCGCCGCAGCCGTGGTCGGGCTGTACCTGCTCGGCGGCTGGCGGCCGGTGCTGCGGGCGGCCGGCGTCGCGGACATCGCCGAGCCGAGGGCGATCGCCCTGCTGCTGGCGGTGGTCACGCTGGTCGGCCTGGCGGCGACACCGGTGCAGGCACTGGTGTCGCGCCGGGTCGAGGTCCGCGCTGACGCGCACGCGCTGACGCTGCACGGTGATCCGGCGGCGTACGCGGCGGTGCACCGCCGGCTGTCCGCGATCAATCTCGCCGATCCGGATCCGCCCCGCTGGGAGTACCTCTACTCCGCCACGCACCCGTCGACAGTGGAACGAATCGCGGCGGCCCGCAGGTACGCCGACCGGGCGGGCCGATGAACCGCACCCTGCTGGTCACCAACGACTTCCCGCCGCGACCCGGCGGCATCCAGTCGTTCGTGCACAATCTGGCGCTGCGGCAGCCCGCGCAGACCATCGTGGTCTACGCGTCGAGTTACGACGGTGCCGAGCGGTTCGACGCCGACCAGCCGTTCGAGGTGGTCCGTGACCCAACCGGCATGCTGCTGCCCACACCGGCGGTGGCCCGGCAGACCGCCGCTTTGGCGCGGGCCAGGGGCTGCGACACGGTCTGGTTCGGCGCGGCCGCGCCGCTCGGGCTGCTCGCCGACGGCCTGCGTCGACGGGCCGGGATCAGCCGGGCGGTGGCTCTGACCCACGGGCACGAGGTGGGGTGGGCCGCGTTGCCCGGCGCGAGGTCGATGCTGCGCCGGATCGCCCGCGCCACCGACGTGGTGACCTACCTGGGCGAGTACACCCGGGTGCGGCTGGACCGTGCGGTCGGCGGGCTGACCGAGCTGCGTCGGCTCGCCCCGGGTGTGGACACCGATGCCTACCATCCGGGCGTCGACGGCGGCGAGGTGCGCCGCCGGCACCGGTTGTCGGACCGGCCGGTGGTGGTCTGCGTGTCCCGGCTGGTGCCCCGCAAGGGTCAGGACACGTTGATCCGGGCATGGCCGCTGGTACGGCGTCGGGTGTCGGGCGCCGCGTTGCTGATCGTCGGCGGCGGTCCGGACCGCAACCGGTTGCAACGGCTCGCCCGGCGCGTCGGGGTGGCCGACGACGTCACCTTCACCGGGGCGGTGCCCTGGGCGGAGCTGCCGGCGCACTACGCCGCCGGGGACGTGTACGCGATGCCCTGCCGCACCCGGCGCGGCGGGCTCGACGTGGAAGGCCTCGGCATCGTCTACCTGGAAGGGTCGGCGACCGGGCTGCCGGTGGTGGCCGGGGATTCCGGCGGCGCGCCGGATGCGGTCCGCGACGGCGAGACCGGGTACGTCGTGAACGGCCGGGATCCGAGCCAGCTGGCCGACCGGCTGGGTGTCCTGCTGACCGACCGGGAGCTGGCCCGGCGGATGGGCGCCGCCGGTCGGGCCTGGGTGGAGCGTGAGTGGCGCTGGGACACCCAGGCGCAGCGGATGGCGTCGCTGCTGGCCGGCTGAGCGGCGTGACCCCGGCGGCGCGCCTGGCCCTCCTGCGGTGTCCGGCTGCTTGCGGCGTCAGCCGAGTCGTTCGGTGATCCCGTCGGCTGGTCCAGGACGGCCGAAATGCCAGCCCTGGGCGGCGTCGCAGCCGATCGCCCGGAGCCGCTCGGCCTGCCCGGCGGTCTCCACTCCTTCGGCGGTGACCGTCAGCCGCAGCGTGTGGGCCAGCGTCACCAAGGTGAGCAGGATGCTCTCGTCGGTGCGGTCGGTGCCTGCCGAGGCACGGAGCCCTTCGACGAACTTCCCGGCCAGCTTCAGCTCGTGCACCGGCAGCGAGCGGAGGTAGGACAGGTTGGAGTAGCCCGTCCCGAAGTCGTCGATGGCGATCCGTACGCCCAGATCGGCCAGCTCGCGCAGGGTACGGACCGGTCCGTCGGCGGTGCTCATCAGGGCGCTCTCGGTGATCTCCAGCTGCAGCCGGCCGGCCGGTAGCCGGGTGTCGGCGAGTACCTCGGTCACGTACCGGACCAGACCGGGGTCGTTGACCTGCCGCACAGCCAGGTTGACACTGACGAACGGGGCGTTCGCGCTGCGGTCCAGCCAGCGCCGGGCCTCCCGGCAGGCTTCGGCCAGCACCCACGATCCGAGCCGGACGATCAGCCCGGAGTCCTCGGCGAGGGAGATGAACCGGTCCGGACCGAGTACCCCCATCGTAGGGTGCCGCCAGCGGACCAGCGCCTCGACGCCGAGCAGCGCGCCGCCGGCGAGCGCGACCAGCGGCTGGTAGTCCAGGAAGAACTCGCCCCGGTCGAGAGCGGTGGGCATCGCCGCGGACAGCGCGTACCGCGCCAGCTGGCGATCGTTGCGCACTGGATCGAACAGCGCCCACCGGCCCTTGCCCGCCGATTTCGCCCAGTGCAGAGTGACGTCGGCGGCCCGCATCACCTCGCTCGGGGTGGTGCCTGCGACCGTGCGCTCCACGATGCCGATGCTGGCGGTCACGGTCAGCTCGTGACCGTCGACGACGACCGGTTCGCCGATCGCGGCGAGCGCGGCCTCGGCGACCTTGAGCACGTCGTCGGTGCAGGTGGTGTCGGCGACCAGGATGACGAACTCGTCGCCACCGATTCGGGCCACCAGGTGTTCGCCGACGCCACGGCGCAGCCGCTCGGCGACCGAGACCAGCAGCAGGTCCCCGATGTGGTGGCCGAGGGTGTCATTGACGATCTTGAAGCCGTCGAGGTCGACGAAGCAGACGCCGAGTCGGCGTCCGTCCCCGCCAGTACGACCCGCCGTGCTGAACACGTCGTCCAGCCGCTGGGTGAACAGGCTCCGGTTGGGCAGGTCGGTGAGCGGGTCGTGGGTGGCCCGGTGCCGGTATCGGGCCTCGCTCTCCCGCAGCGCGATCTCGGCCTGCTCCCGGGCGACCAACGCCGCGCGGCGGATGGTCTCCTGCTCGTCCAGGGTGCGGTCGCGTAGTGCCCGGGTGTAGCCGGTGGCGATACTGCCGAGCAGCCGTGCCATCCGGTCCGGCATGTCCGGGTCGTCGATGTCCAGGTCGCGCAGTAGTCGCAGGTCGAGTACCTCGATGGTGCGGCCGAGCCCCTCAGCCGAGGCGATGTGCGCGGCGACCAGGTCCGAGCCGACCTGGTAGCCGACCCGGACGGTGAACGGCTCGGCGCGCAGTGCCGTGACGAGCCGTACGGTCAGGTCGCCGAGAAACGCCTCCAGCTGCTCCTGGGCCAGCGGCAGGTAGCTGGTCCCGGTTACCGCTTTGGCCCAGGCCCGGGCGACGGCGGCGACGCCCGGTGGCCGTCCACCGGGCGGATCGGCGGCCGGGTCGGACTGCTCAGCCACCGAGTCGGCCTACCCCGCCCATGAAGACGGCACGCTCGGCGTCCTCGGCCGCCTCGGGCGACTCAGGGCGCCACTGCGGCACCCAGACCACGCCCGGCGGTAGCAGGTCGAACCCGTCGAAGAAGCTGGTCAGCGCGGCCCGGGACCGGATGCTGAGCGGGTTGTCGGTGCGCCGGTAGATCTGGTCCGCCTCGCGGCGTTCCTCATCGCTGCGGCCGTCGTCGCTGGCCTGGGACAGGACCAGATGGCTGCCGGGCGCGAGCGCGGCGCGTAGCTCGGCCAGGATCGCGGCTGGGTCGTCGGAGTCCGGCACGAAATGCAGGACCGCGACGATCAGCACCGCGACCGGCTGGTCGAAGTCGAGTAGCTTGCGCACCTGAGGATCGTGCAGGATCCGTTCCGGGTTGCGCAGGTCCTCCTGCAGGATCGTGGTCCGGTCGTTGCCGGCGAGGATCTCCCGGCTGTGTGCGACGGCGACCGGATCGACGTCCACGTAGGCGACCTTCGATTCCGGTGCCAGCCGTTGAGCGATCTCGTGCACGTTGCCCACAGTGGGGATCCCGGAGCCGATGTCGAGGAACTGCCGGATTCCCGACTCGACGAGGAATTGCACGACGCGGCGCATGAAGGCTCGGTTCGCCTGGGCCATCAACGGGGCTTCGGGAACGGCCGTGATCATCGCCTGGGCGGCGGCCCGATCGGCGGCGAAGTTGTGTGAGCCGCCGAGATAATAGTCGTACATCCGGGCGACGCTCGGCCGCTCGACGTCGATGCTCTCCGGTGCCCAGTGCGGCCGATCCATCTTCGCCCCTTTTGTCCCTGTCTGACCGTTTGCTGGCTGGCTGCTGGCGCTAGCTAGCCATTGTGCCCGCTGCGTGCCCGGGCATCCAGAGCGTCCGACCCGCGAGGTTCCCGCCCGCACCGATCAGAGCCGCCACGGTCGACGTGGGCCGGCCCACCCGCCGCCGGCACCACGTGACCAGGTCAGAACTTCGGAGCGTCCGGCGCCTCCAACAGACCGAGCCGCAGCGCCGTCATCAGCGCCTGGGCCCGGTTCGCCGCGCCGAGCTTCTCGTACAACTTGGAAATATGCGTCTTCGCCGTCGACTCGCTGACGAACAACTGCTTGGCGATCCCGGCCACGCTCATCCCATCGGCGAGCAGGCGCAGCACCTGGCCCTCCCGGGGGGACAGTTGCGGCCCGGACGGCGCGAGCCGGCGTTTCATCGCCTCGGCCAGGTCAGCTGCGGTGAACGCGCTCGGCGACGAGGCCGCGTGCCGGGCCGCCGCGACCACCTCGTCCGCCGGTGCGGTCTTCGGCACGAACGCGCTGGCCCCGGCCTCGAGGGCGCCGAACAGCTGGTCGTCGCCAGCGTACATGGTCAACACCACGATGCCCATCGTGGAGCTGGACTTTCGCAGCGCCCGGGTCGCTTCAAGGCCGCTGCCGTCCGGCAGCCGCAGGTCCATGATCACAACATCTGGTTGCAGGGCGCCCGCCTGGCGTACACCCTCGGCCGCCGTCGCGGCCTCACCGACGACCTCGAACTGGCGGTCGCGCTCGAAAGCGTGCCGCAGGCCCTTCCGGATGAGGTCGTGATCATCGACAAGCAGGACCTTGGTCCGGGTGGTCGGTGTGGGGCTGGTGGTCATGCTGTGGCTACTCCCCTTCTGGTGCTGTCACGCTATCGCGCACGCTATCGCGCCGGGGCGAGGTTCCGAGCACCACTGCCACGGTCGTTCCGCTCGGGTGTCGTGGCCTGATCTCCAACCGGCCCCGGATACGTTCCGCTCTCTCTGCCATGATCGCAAGACCGTACCGCCCATCCGGACGCTGGTCGGCGATCCCCTGACCGTCATCCGACACTTCTATTTGCGTGTACGGCGGGTCAATGTCGCACGTGACCCACAGATTCGCGGCGCCGGCATGCTTGCGCGCATTGGTAATCGCCTCCTGGGCGATGCGCAGTAGTTCCGCCTCGGTGGCAGCCGGCAGCCGGGCCCCGGACTCGTCCAGCGACAGGTGCACCCGCAACCGGCCGGACGATCCGACGGTACGGGCGTACTCGGCGATCGCGGCCGCCAGCCCGCCGTGCCGGTCCACCTCACTGCGCAGCTCGAACAGGCTCAGCCGCAGCTCGGTGATCACCCGGGTGACCTCGCCGCGCAGTGTCCGCAGGTCCTCGGCGGTCTCGTCACTGCCCTCCGGCAGGGTGGCCAGGGCGTTGTCGATGCCGTACCCGACCATCACCAACTCCTGGGCCACCCCGTCGTGGATCTCCCGGGCCAGCCGTTGCCGTTCCTCGTTGGTGGCCAGCGACCGAACCTCGTCGAACAGCAGCGCGGCCTCCAGCCGCAGCGCTGCCGGGCGGGTCAACGCGGTGATCCGGGCAACCACCGGCGGTGGGTAGGCGTTGGCGCTGTCCGTCTCCAGAATCACCAGACCGACCGTGCGCACCCCGGCGACCAGCGGCACCACCAGCGCCGACACGTCACCGCCGGGGTGCGATCGGGCCTGGGACCGGGCCGCGGTCTGGGGCAGTTGGCTGGCCCAGGCGTCGGCAATGGCCGAATCCGCGTCCAGGGTCGTCTCCCAGTCGACCCGGTCCAGGCCGGCCTGGGCGAGCACCACCAGCCGCCCCCCACCGCTGCCGGAGAGCACCGCGGTGCGACCGGTCGGCGCCACCGCGCGCAGCTCCTCGATCAGATGCTCCGAGATGCTGCCCGGGTCGAGCGTGGCACCGGGCAGCTGCCGCGCGACGCTGCGCAGCTGGGTGAGCAGCCGGGTCGCCTCCGCGTACGGGGCGGGCTTGCTCTCCCCACGGGCCTGCATCACCTGCTGCAGCGTGCCGGCGGCCAGGATGCCCAGGCTGGCCAGGATCAGCCACTGGGTGCAGACCGCGACGAAGCCGAGCTGGGCCAGCTGCGGTCGGCCGTCGATCGTGGTGAACAACCCGCTGAGGGCCAGGGTGAGCGCGGTGACGCCGAGCAGCGCGGTCGCCTCGCGGGTCCGCCGTTGCAGCACCGCCACCGTCAACGGCACCGACAGGTACGGCAGCATCGCCGAGGCGCCCAGCCCGGCGCCGATGGAGCCGCGCAGGTTGGCGGCGGCGGCCACCTCACTCGTGGCCAGGCCGACGATGACGACCTCGGCGAGGCGGCCGAGCATGCTGATGACCGGGTGGCGGGGGACGAGCACCGCCGGAGCGCCGGCGACCGCCAGCAGCGCCACCCAGCGCAGTTCGCCGAGATCCCGGGTGGTGATCAGGGTCAGCACCGCGACGAGCGCGAGCATGACCAGGCGCGCCACCGCGGCGAGTGGATGCGGACGGGGCGCGTCGGACGTCGGTGCGGACACGTGACGGATGGTAGTCAGCTCCCGTAGATTTCGGCGATCTCGGCTTCGTGGTTGGCGTGCACCATCGCCCGTTTCACCTTCAGCGACGGGGTCAACTCGCCGCTCGCCTCGGTGAAGTCCCGGGCCAGTACCCGGAACCGCCGGATCGACTCAGCGGCCGAGACGGCGCGGTTCGCCTCGTCCACGGCCTGCTGGAGTTCAGCCAGCAACGCCGGATCGTCGCGTAGCTCGGCGACGGTGCGGCCAGGCGGGTGACCGTTGCGTTCCAGCCAGGCCGGCCAGGCGTCCTCGTCGACGGTGAGCAGCGCGGCGATGAACGGCCGGCGGTCGCCGACGACCACGCACTGGCTGACCAGCGGGTGGGCTCGCAACTGGTCCTCCAGCACGGCCGGCGTGACGTTCTTGCCGCCGGCGGTGACGATCAGCTCCTTCTTGCGACCGGTGATGGTCAGGAAGCCGTCGTCGTCGAGCCGGCCGAGGTCCCCGCTGCGGAACCAGCCGTCGTCGGTCAGCACCTCGTCGGTCTGCTGTCGGTTGTTCCAGTACCCCTGGAACACCAGATCGCCGCTGACCAGCACCTCGCCGTCGTCGGCGATCCGGACGCTGACGCCGGGCAGCGGCCGGCCGACGGTGCCGATCCGGATCGCGTGCTGCAGGTTGACCGACACCGCCGGGGAGGTCTCGGTCAGCCCGTACCCCTCGTAGACAGTCACCCCGATGCCGCGGAAGAAGTGCGCCAACCGGGCACCCAGTGGGGCACCACCGGAGATCGCGGTGCGGCACCGGCCGCCGAGCGCGGCCCGCAGCTTCCGGTAGACCAGCCGGTCGAACACCGCGTGCCGGGCGCGCAGCCCGAGCCCCGGCCCACCAGGGGTGTCCAGCGCCTCGCTGTAGGCGACGGCCACCTGGTCGGCCCGGTCGAAGATGGCGCCCTTGCCGCCGTCGTATGCGCGCTGCCGGGCCGCGTTGTAGACCTTCTCGAAGACCCGGGGTACGGACAACACGAACGTCGGGCGGACGCTGGCCAGGTCGTCGACCAGGTTCTTCGGGTCGGCGGCGTGAGTCATGGTGGCCCGGGCGTGCACCGCGCCGATCTGGATCAGCCGGGCGAATGAGTGCGCCAGCGGCAGGAACAGCAGGGTGGCGGCACCCTCGTGGAACAGGTTCGGCAGGCCGGGCACCGCGTTGGCGATGTCGGCGTACATGTTCCGGTGGCTGAGCACACAGCCCTTCGGCCGTCCGGTGGTTCCACTGGTGTAGATGATCGTGGCGATGTCGTTCGAGGTCAGCTGCTGGCGGCGGTGCTGCACCTGAGCGGCGTCGACGGTCCCGCCCCGGGCCAGGATCTCGTCGAGACCACCGGTTTCCAGCTGCCACACCTCGCGTAGCGCGGGCAGCCGGTCGCGGACCGAGGCCAGGGTGATCGCGTGTCCGTTGGTCTCCAGCACGCAGGCGACCGCGCTGGAGTCGGCCAGGATCCAGGCGACCTGCTCGGCGCTGGACGTCTCGTACACCGGCACGGTCACCGCGCCGATCGACCAGATCGCGTAGTCGAGCAGCGTCCACTCGTACCGCGTCCGGCTCATCAGACCGACCCGGTCGCCGGCGGTGATGCCCGCGCCGATCAGGCCGCAGGCGACCGCCACCACCTCGTCGCGGAACTCCCGGCAGGTCACTTCCTGCTGCCCGTGGGGGCCGGGCCTGGTGAACTGCACCGCGTCGGGTGCTGACTCGGCGTTGTCCCAGACCGGATCGGTCAGGTTGGCGGCATCACCGACCGTGACGACCGGTGGTACGGAGAACTCGCGCACCTGCACTCCTTGCGCTCGCGGGCTGAGGCGGACCGGACCGGCGGTGCACGTCCGGCTACCCGCAACCTACCGGGCGGCCGATGACCTGCGCGGTCAGCCCGCTGCCGGGGGCGGCCGGATGGTTGTCGGCCACTGGCTTGATCTTGCCCGGCACCGGGTAGCCTGCCCCACATGGCGGAGTCCTCCACCAAGTCGATCGTCGTCGCCGCACCCGCGTCCCGGGTGACGGCGGTGATCTGCGACTTCGTGCGCTACCCCGAGTGGACCGAGGCGCTGGACCGGGTCGAGGTGCGCCAGGAGTACGAGGACGGATACGCGCGTGAGGTCCGCTTCGTGCTGGATGCCGGAGTGCTCGCCGACGAGTACACGTTGATCTACGAGTACTCCGAGGACCTGTCCCGAATCGAGTGGCGGCTGGCTGAGCCGTCCCGGATGCAGCGTCGGCAGGACGGTGCGTACGACATCGAGGACAACGGGGACGGGTCCACCACGGTGACCTACACGCTGGAGGTGGAGCTCTCCGTCGGGATGCTCGGGATGTTCCGCCGCAAAGCCGAAAAAATGATCATGGATGCTGCCCTGACACAGCTCAAGCACCGAGTGGAACAGCTCGGTACGACGGAGACAGGCTAGGGGGCGGGCCGACGGTGGGAACGGATCCTCGCTCGGCGCGGGCGGAGGCGGAACGGTTGGTGGCGACCGCGTTGGCGATGGCGCAGCTGGCGGCGCGCGGCCAGCGGCTCGGCGCTGGTGCCGCAAGTGGCCTCGGCCTGCTGCGTGACCTGCTGGGCGGCACCGGTCCGGTCGCCACCGGCGACCCGGCCTGCTGCGTCTGCCCGGTCTGCCGGGCCATCACGGTATTGCGTGATCCCAGTCCGGAGCTGGCCGACCGGCTGGCCGCCGGTGCCGGGGACTTCGCCGCCGGAGTCGCCAGCCTGTTGCGTGCCCTGGCCCCGGACCGTACGGCTGACCCCGCGGCGGCCCCGGACCGTACGGCTGACCCCGCAGCGCAGCCGGAGCCTGCGGCTGGTTCGCCGGCTGCGGATCCCGCCGGCCCGCCGCCGGACCGGCACGATCCGCCGACCGGCCGGATGACCTCGGACGACGAGGTCTGGCGCCAGGCCACCTGGACCATGGATGATTCGGACTCAGCGGGTGATCGGGACGTCTGGTCGGCCGCGACGAACGCCCCCGTCGACGTCGCCGGGACAGGCAAACCACCAGCCCGGGGCCGCCCCGGTGGTCCGGCGGTGACCGCCCCGGTGACACCCGGCGCGGATGCCGACAGGGCGGAGCCGGACCGGTCGGGTGCCACCCGGCCGGACCACGGCCGGCCGGGACCTGATCTGGCCTGATCCGGCACCGTCCGGCCGGACCACCGTCCAGCGGTGGACCGTCGCCGGAGGGGACCCGGTGCGGACACCGGCGCGCGAAGAGCACAGCAGAGGGGAGCGGCAGCGGTGACGCTGACCATCGGAGTCGACATCGGTGGCACCAAGGTCGCCGGCGGGGTCGTCGATCCGGACGGAAAGGTCCTGGCCCGGACCCGGCACGAGACGCCGGCCGACGACGTGGCCAAGACCCGGGACGTGATCGTCGAGGTGGTGCTCGAGCTGGCGGCGAACCACTCGGTCGGCGCGGTCGGCATCGGGGCCGCCGGTTGGATCGACGAGCGTCGCTCAACTGTGCTGTTCGCCCCGAACCTCGCCTGGCGGGACGAGCCGCTGCGGGACTACGTGAGCGCGGCGGTCGACCTGCCGGTGATCGTTGAGAACGACGCCAACGTCGCGGCCTGGGCAGAGTTCCGGCACGGCGCCGGCCGGGACGCCGCCGACTCGATGGTCATGTTCACCGTGGGCACCGGCATCGGCGGCGGCATCGTGTACGGCGGCGAACTCGTCCGCGGCGCGCACGGCATCGCCGCAGAACTCGGCCACATGCTTGCGGTTCCGGACGGACACCAGTGCGGCTGCGGCCGGCAGGGCTGCATCGAGCAGTACGCCAGCGGCAACGCACTGGTCCGGTTCGCCCGCGCCGGTGCCCGGCAGGAACCGGACCGGGCAATCAAACTGCTGGCCCTGGCCGGTGGCGACGCCGAGGCGGTGACCGGACCGATGGTCACCACCGCGGCCCGCTCCGGTGACCCGGTCTCCTGCGAGGCGTTCGCGCAGATCGGGCGCTGGCTCGGCATCGGCCTGGCCGACCTGGCGCAGATCCTCGATCCCGAGGTGATGGTGATCGGCGGCGGCGTCGTCGACGCGGGTGACCTGTTGCTCGGCCCCGCTCAACGGGCGTACACCGACGCGCTGGCCCAACGGGTCCGCATTCCGGTGGCCGAGGTGCGGCCGGCCGAGCTGGGCAACGCTGCCGGTGTGGTCGGTGCGGCCGACCTCGCCCGCCGGATCTGAGCCCATCGGGCCGAGGAGGGGACTGTGACGGCTGACCAGACGACCGCGCCACAGCGGGCCGGTGTGCGGTTGCGGGTGCTCACGTACAACATCCACGGCCAGCGTGACGACCGGGCCGCGCTGGCCGAGGTCGTCCGCCAGGTCGCACCGGACGTGGCGATTCTGCAGGAGGCACCGCGCCGGTGGCGGTGGCGTACCAGGTCCGCCGCGCTGGCGAACGCGTTCGACATGGTCGTCGGAGCCGGTGGGCCACCGCCGTTGGGCAATCTGGTGCTGACCACGCTGCGGGTACGGGTGACGGGTACCTGGTCGGTCCGGTTCCCGCTGACGCCCGGTCGGCACCTGCGCGGCGCGGTGTTCGCCCGCTGCGCGGTCGGCCCGGCCCGCTTCGTGGTGGCCGGATCGCATCTGTCCACTGATCCGACGGAGCGGCCGGCGCAGGCCCGGCTGCTACGTCAGGCCTGCGCCGACGTCGACGGATCGGTGATTCTCGGCCTGGACGTCAACGATCAGCCGGCGAACCCCGACGACCCTCCGTCGCCCGGCACCGACGCCCGGCCTGCGCCCGGCACCGACGCCCGTCCGCCGGGCGACACCGGTGCGGCGTGGCAGTTGGCCGCCGCCGGGTTCACCGACGCCGCTGCCGCCGTCGGGGCGGACCGGGCCGGCACGTTCCCGGGCCGCGACCCCCGCCGACGGATCGACGCGATCTTCGTCGATCCCCGCATCGAGGTGGCCGGCTGCCGGGTGGTGGACACCCCGGCGGCGCGGCGGGCAAGTGACCATCTTCCGGTCGTTGCCGATCTGGTGCTCACCGATCCGGCACCGGGACTGGACAAGCGGGGCGGCTAGCCGGCACGATTTCGCAGCCGTACGAAGGAGATTGCCGGTGTCTACTTCCGCTGACTACGACAGCCCCATCACCGGCACCGACCGGTGGCGGGACGACCGCCCGATCTCCGAACAGGGTGAGAACGTCTGCGTCATCGGTGCCGGGGCGAGCGGGTTGTGCGCGGTCAAGAACCTGCGCGAACAGGGGTTCGGGGTCGACTGTTACGAACGGGAGACGGGCGTTGGCGGTGCCTGGAACTGGCGCCACGACCGCAGTCCGGTCTACGCCAGCACCCACCTGATCTCGTCGAAGCCGTTCAGCCAGTACCCCGACTTCCCGCTGCCGGACAGCTGGCCCGACTACCCGCACCACAGCCAGCTGCTGGCCTATCTGGAACGCTACGCCGACCACTTCGATCTGCGCCGGCACATCTGGTTCGGCACCGAGGTGGTACGGGTCGAACCGGCGCCGGGGGACCGGTGGGACGTGACGACCCGCAGCGCCGGCGGCAACGGTGCCCAACGCACCCAGCGCTACGCCGCCGTGGTCGTCGCCAACGGACACAACTGGGCACCCCGGCTTCCCGACTACGAAGGATTGTCCGGTTTCACCGGGCAGGTGATCCACGCGTCGGCCTACCACGACGCCACTCAGCTGCGCGGCCGGCGGGTACTGGTGGTGGGCGGCGGCAACACCGGCTGCGACATCGCCGTCGAGGCCGGGCAACAGGCGGCCCGCTGCTGGCACTCCACCCGTCGCGGCTACTGGTACACCCCGAAGTACCTGTTCGGCCGGCCGAGTGACCAGGTCAACGCGGGGCTGCTCGCCCGGCGTCTGCCACGCTGGCTGCGCCAGGGAGTTCTCCACCGGCTGCTCCGGTTGGTCGTCGGCGACCAGACCCGGTTCGGGCTACCGGCTCCGGAGCACCGGGTGTTCGACGCCCATCCGGTGGTCAACAGCCAACTCGTCCTGCACATCGGGCACGGTACGGTCCGCCCGGTGCCCGACGTGGCCAGGTTCCGCCGGCATACCGTAGAGCTCACCGACGGCACCGAAGTGGATCCCGACCTCGTCGTGCTCGCCACCGGTTACCAGCCCCAGTTCGACTTTCTCGATCCGCGGGTGCTCGGCGTCGACGCGGACGGTCGGCCCCGCCTGCACCTGCACGCCTTCGCCCCGGGACACCCGACGCTGTCGGTGGTCGGGCTGGTGCAGGCGGAGTTCGGGGTCTTCCCGGTGGTCCACTGGCAGAGCGTGGTGGTCGCCCGGTGGCTGCGCGCCCGGTCGGCGGATCCGGCGGTCACCGCTGCCCTGGCCGGCCGGATCGAGGCCGGCGCGGGACGGCCCTGGCACGACGCCAAGGTGGCCGACCCGGCCCGGCGCTGGTTCGAGGTCAGTCACGACACCTACCTGCGCGCGCTGCAGGAGACCTTGGACAGTCTGGAGGTGGCGGCCCGATGAGTCGTACCCTTGCGGCCCCCCGCATCGTCCGTACCCGGGAGTGGGCCAGACCGGTCCCGGCGGTGCGTCGCGAGGTGCTGCACGCCGACGTGTCGCGCGACGAGGGCCGGCCGCCGCTGCTGTTCGTGCCCGGTTTCGGGCACGGTGCGTGGGTTTTCGCCGAGCATTGGTTGGAGCGGGCCGCCGAGCGCGGATTCCCGGCGTACGCGGTCAGTCTGCGCGGGCACGGGGACAGCGGGGCGGCGCCGCAGGCCGACCTGCGGGCGTACGTGCACGACGTGGTGCAGGCTGCGGCCGGCCTGCCCCGGCAGGCGGTGCTGATCGGGCACGGCGCTGGGGCGTTGGTGGTCGGTCACGCGTTGGCCCGCTACCCGGCGCGGGCCGCGGTGCTGGCCGCTCCCGTACTCGGTGGCTGGCCGCTGCTCGGCGCCGCGCTGCGTCGCAACCCGTTCGGCACCCTGCCGGCCGTCTTCGGCGGGGCGGTGCGGCTGCGCGCCGGTCAGCTGTTCAGCCGGGAGCTTCCGGAGGCCGTCGCGCTGTCCTACGTAAACCGTCTGGGGCGCGCGTCGGCCCGGGCCCAGTGGCAGCTGCTGGCCCGCCAGCGGGTCGAGCCGCCGGTCGGCGACCCGCCGGTGCTCGTTCTCGGTAGCCCGGACGACCGGGTGGTGCCGGTGTCAGTATTGGACCGCGCGGCCCGGCGGTACGGGGGTGCTCCGTTGCTGTTCCCCGGGATGGGCCACGATCTGATGCTCGACGCGCGGTGGACGGAACCGGTCGACGCGATCCTCGACTGGCTGGACAAGGGAGCCGGCTGACCGGCGACGGTAGACCGGTAGGATCAGGCGGTGAGCCGGGCGGCGAGGGAACCGGTGCGGTCCAGCGCGGTGAGGTAGCCGTGCACCCAGGCCCGGATGTCGTGGGTGCGCAGGTGCTCGCGCATGGAACGCATCCGGTCCGCCACGTCGGTGGGTGACGCCTCCAGCGCGTGCATCAGCGTCAGTTTGAGCCCGTCGAGATCGTGCGGGTTGACCAGGTACGCCTGCTGGAACTCAGCGGCGGCACCAGCGAACTCGCTGAGCAGCAGCGCACCGTCGTTGTCGACCCGGGCTGCCACGTACTCCTTGGCGACCAGGTTCATCCCGTCCCGTAGCGGGGTGACCGCCATGATGTCGGCGACCCGGTACAGCGCCGCGAGGTCGGCCCGGCTGAACGACTGGTTGAGGTAGTGGATCGCCGGTTCGCCGACCCGGCCGAACTCGCCGTTGATCCGTCCGACCTCGCGTTCCACCCGGTCGCGCAGGATGCGGTACTGCTCGACCCGTTCCCGACTGGGCACCGCGACCTGGACCATCACCGTGTCGCGGACCTTGATGTGCCCGTCGGCGATCAGTTCGCTGTACGCCTTGAGCCGTTGCTCGATGCCCTTGGTGTAGTCCATCCGGTCCACACTGAGGATGACGTGCTGCGGGTCACCGAGGTCGGACCGCAGCTGACGGGCCCGGTCCAGCACGTCCGGCCGGCCGGCGAGGGACTCCATCTCGGACATGTTGATCGACACCGGGAAGGCGCCGATGCGTACCACCCGGCCGTCGATGGCGATCCGCCGGTCGGTGGCCGGCACCTTGAGCACCTTCGTCGCCAGCTGGGCGAAGTTGTGCGCGGCCTGGGCGCGTTGAAACCCCACCAGGTCGGCGCCGAGCATGCCGAGCATCAGCTCGGCCCGGCGGGGCAGCTGCATGAACAGCTCCGGCGGCGGGAACGGAACGTGCAGAAAGAATCCGATCAGCAGGTCGGGCCGTAGCGCCCGGAGCATTCCGGGTACCAGTTGCAGGTGGTAGTCCTGCACCCAGACCAGCGCGCCCGGCTCGGCGGCGGCCGCCGCCGCCTCGGCGAAGCGCTGGTTCACCCGCTGGTACGCCTCCCACCACCTACGGTGGTATGCGGGCTGCTCGACGGAGTCGTGGTACAGCGGCCAGAGTGTGGCGTTGGCGAACCCCTCGTAGTGGTCTCTGATGTCCTCATGGGACAGAGCGACGGTGTGCATCCGTACGCCGTCGATGTCCGGCAGGCTCGGTGCCGGGCCGGCGCCACCGGCCCAGCCGACCCAGGTGGCCGGGGTGTGCTGCAGGATCGGGTGCAGGGCGCTGACCAGACCACCGGGGCTGCGACGCCATTCGCACGCGCCGTCGCGCGCGACGCTGTCGTCCACCGGCAGTCGGTTCGCCACCACGACGAGAGAACTCTGACGCATGAGGGGACCTCGTTTCGCTGCGGCGGTTGCCGCGCATGGCGAGTGATCACGAACTCGTGGGGGGATCGGCTACGAGAGTTATTCCTACTGAGACCAAGTTACGCGAGTGTTACAGAGTGACCACAGTCGTCAATGAATCCGAATTTTCGCCATCCGTTGGTCAGGTTTCAGACGACCGCGCCGTCGTCCAGATCGTCATCCTCGTCGTGATCCGGCCGCAGCCGCCAGATCAGCGTGACAAACCCACCGACCACGCCAGCGAAACCGAGCAGGATGGCCAGTCCACGATCCACCGGAAGCACCGTCGGGAAGACGAAGAGGATGAAGCCGGCGATGATCGCCAGTACCCCGAGGACCGCAGCCGACGACAACCGGGGCAGCGGAGGCGGCAGGGGAGGGGTGTATCCCTCCTCCGGCTCGTCGGGTAACCGGGCACCGAAGGTGTCCAGCCCATCCAGTAGGGACGGCTCGTCGTCTCGCCGTCCGACGGAGATGTTGGTGTAGCCGACCGCCCACGGCAACGGGTCCGGCGTGCCGGTGGCCGTGATCTCCGGCTCGGCGCGGCCGCGACCGTCGTCGCTGTCCCGGCCGTCGCTGTCCCGGTTGAGGCCGGCCCGATCGGTCGTGCCCCGGCGATCGGTGGCGTCCCGGCCGGCCGGCTCACGGCCGTCGCCCTCGCCTGCGGTCCCGTCCCGGCGTGGACCGTCGGCGAGCGGATCCCGACCGGTCGACCGGCCCTCCACCGGCAGGTTCTCGACCGGCGGCAGATTCTCGGCGGCCGGCCAGGGCGCGGCGGTGGGGTCCGCTGGAGCCGGAACGTGGTAGTTGGCGATGATGCCGGCCCAGACGGCGTCGACATCGGCGTCCCGACCGGCCTGCTGCCCCGCGCCGGCCGGAACAACCGGGTCCGACGCCGGCGACGTGGTCTGCCCGGACCCGGTCGTCGGGGAACCGGAGCGGCTGCCCGGCGCGACCGGGCCGTCCTCGGCCAACTGCACCAGGTAGCCCCGGGCGGTGTCCAGGTGCGCCCGGTCGACGAAGAGCCGGTCCACCGGCCGGGCCGGCACGGTGGTCGTGCGGGTGACCGGATTGACGTCCGACGACGGCTGAAGGTAGGCCGCGATCCCACCGGCGGCGAGCACGTCGAGCAGGTGTTCGCCGACCCGTGGGTCGACGTCGCCGGCCACGGCGTACTCGGATGCGTCGAGGCCGTTGTCCCGCCGCCCTCGACGCGCGCCACCCGCAGACACCGAATCAACTCCTCACCGGCCGCCGTCGGGCCCTGTCCGCCGGCGGACCCCCGGCCGGGGGCGTGCCGTGCCCTTGAATCGTGACACGCCGGTAGGTGGTTGTGGGAGTGCGTTGTGCGGTGCCGTGCCCGTGAACCTCGCCGCCTGCGGTCACGACGCCAGGGTCGGAGACCAGCGGTAGCCGCCCGCGTCCTGATCGCCGAGGTGCAGCAACCCGGGTGCCTTGTTGCGCAGCGCGAAGCTTCGCACCTCGGCCAGCGCCGCCGCGTCGGCATCGCGGTCGCCGCCACGCCGCCACGCCGCCACGGCCAACGCCAACGCGATCATCCGGTCGGTGGTCGCGTCGATGTCGGCGAAACCGGCCGCCGCGGCAGCATACAGCTCACCTGCCGCGCGGTTTTCGCCGTCGGCCGCCGCCACCGCCGCGGTCACCGTCCGCAGCGCGGCCTCGGCCCACGGGGTGCGATGCTGCACCCGGTCGAGCATCGCCCGGACCTGCACCGCCGCGCCACGCCCGGCGAACGCGGCGGCGAACGCGGCGGCCGCGATCCACTCGCCGCTGGCCAGCGCGGGCACCTTCGACCAGGACCGGTCCAGCTCGTCGAGCAGCGCTGCAGCCTCCACACCCCGTCCCTGCAGCGCCCGGCACAGTGCGCCCAACCCGAGGCTGTTCCAGTACGGCCGACGGAAGCCGCTGTCCCGGGCCGCGCGCACCGCGTCGGCGACGTCGTCGACCCCGCTCTGGTCGGCCATCGGCACCGGATCGCCGCGCAGCACCCGCAGACACGCCCGTAGGCCCCGTACCTGGATGTCCCACCGGCCACTGGGCGTCGCGACGAAGGCGTCGGCCGCAGCGAGGAAGGCGGCGAAGTCCCCGGCGAAGTAGGCACGCATGGCTTCGCCGGAGTATCCGGTGCTCAGCCCGGAGCCGGAGGCGGCACCGGACATCAGCTCCTGGGCGCCGGACCAGTCGCCCTCTTCACACAACGCGTACGACAGGTTCTGCAGTGCCCGGGGCAGCGCGAGCAGTTGGTGCTCGCGACACATCGCGGTGGCCGCCCGCAGCTCGTCGAGCCCGGACCGGTCCCCGGACTGGTACCGGGCCATGGCAACGGTGATCCGGGCGTTGACCAGCGTCTCGGTCAGCCCCAGCCGGTCGGCGATCTCGGCCGCCGCGCCGGCCGCCGCGACCGCCGGATCCCGTTCCAGGTTGAGCATGTGCAGCCGGCCCAGCTCGGCGTACGCGTCGGCCTTCTGATCGGTGTCCGGCAGCGCGTCGAACAGCTCCACCGCCCGGTCTAGGCAGCGCAGCGCCTCGTCCCGGTCGGTCCGCAGCCAGGCGGCCCGCCCGAGCAGGGTCCAGGCCCGGGCCGCGCACCCCTGATCGTCGACGTCGGCCAGCTGGTCGGCGAGCGTACTCAGCCGTTCGGTGCCCCCGTCGGCGAGGAAACCCGGGCCGTCGCGCAGAAACGCGAGCTCGGCACCGAGCAGTTCGAGCTGCAACCGCTCACCCAGCCCGTCGGTGCCGGCGACGGTCACCAGGCGCAGCGCGCGTTCCACGTGCCCGCTCGCCACGTCCAGCGCGTGTAGGGCGTACGCCCGGCGGGCCGCACGGTGCAGGGCGTCCCGGGCGGCCCCGGCGTACCCGTGGGTCTCCAGACCCAGCGTGTCCGCGATCTCGTGCGCCGCCCACCGGTGGTGGGCCAGCACCTCGGCCAGGTCGGTGTCCCGGTCGCCGGCGAGGGTGTCCAACCAGTCGGCGGTCCGGGCGTGCCGGGCGACCCGTTCGTTACGGGGCAACCGCTGGTAGCAGACGTCGCGGACCAGCACGTGGCGGAACCGGAACTCGGGTTGCTGCGCCATCGTCGAATCCGGCTGTTCGTGGACGAAGTCGCGCTGCTCCAACCGGCGCAGCGCCCGGTCGACCAGCTCCACCGGCTGGCCGAGGGCGGCGGCGACCGCGCCGGGCCAGAACTGCACCCCGACCACGGCGGCGGCGAGCAGCACCGCCCGGTCGGTGGCGTCCAGCAGATCCATCCGGTTGGCGATCACCCCGTGCACACTGTCCGGGATCGGCAGCCGTCCGCTGCGGGTCAACGCCCAACCACGGCCGCTGCGCCGCAACGCCCCCTGCTCCATCAGCATCCGCACGTACTCGTGGGCGTAGAGCGGGTTGCCGTCGGCCACCTCGATCAACGGGCCGAGCAGATCGGCCGAGAACGGCGCCGCGCCGAACATGTGCGCGTACAGCGCGGCCACTCCGGTGTCGCGCAGCGGCGGCAGGGTGATGGTCAGCGCGCCCGGGGTGGTGCCCGCCCAGGCCGGCTCACGGCTGGTCAGCTCGGGCCGGGCGGTGCACAGCAACAGCAGCGGCACCTGCCGGGCGGAGGCGCCGAGCAGCTCGACGAAGCGCAGCATCGCCTCGTCGGCCCAGTGCAGGTCCTCGAAGACCAGCACGGTCGGCTGCCGGGCGGCCAGGGCGAGCAGGAAGCGCCGCCACGCCGACTCGGTCTCCTCGGCCGGCAGGTTGCGGTGCGGCAGCCCGACCAGTGGGCGCAGCGCGTCGACCAGCCGGTCCGCCTCCGGCCCGACCAGCCCCTGGACCCCGGCGGCCAGCTTCTGCTCGGCGACGGTGGCCAGGTCGGTGTCGAGGATGCCGGCCTCGGCCTTGACGATGTCGGCGAGCGCGGCGAACGTGACGTTCTCCCCGAACGGCGGGCAGCGCCCGATCCGCCAGGTGACCGGCTGGTCGACCAGGCGTTCGGTGTGCCGCAGCAGCTCCCGGACCAGCCGGCTCTTGCCGATGCCGGCCTGGCCGAGCAACGTGAGCACCTGGGGCCGCTGGTCGCGGATCGACCGGTACAGCGCGTTGACCAGCAACCCCAACTCGTGTTCGCGGTCGATCAGCGGGGTCGCGTCGGTCTGCCGGTCGGCCGGCACCGGACGCAACGGGGCCAGCGCCAGCCACACCTCGGTCGGTGACGACCGTCCGCGCAGCGTCACCGCCGGTTGCGGATCGTAGCGGATGGCCTCCTTGGTCAGCCCGTGCGTGACGCCACACACCAGCAATCCGTCGGTCGGTGCCACCGACTGCATCCGGGATGCGGTGTTGACCACGTCGCCGGCCAGGAACGCCTGGCCACCGTCGCGGGCCGCACCGGTGTCGACCAGCGCCTCGCCGGTGGCCACGCCGATACGGAACCGGAGTCCCTCGCCGGCGGAAGCGGTGAACTCGGTCAGGGCGCGGCGCAGGTCGAGCCCGGCCCGGACGCAGCGCAGGGCGTCGTTCTCGGTGGCCACCGGCGCACCGAACAGCGCCATCACCGCGTCGCCGATGTACTTCTCCACCACCCCGCCGTACTGGCCGACGACCCGACGCGCGATGGAGAAGAAGTTCGTCTGCATCCGCCGGACCTGTTCGGGATCGACCCGTTCCACGTACGGCGTGAAGTTGATCAGGTCGATGAACAGGACGCTGACCCGACGTCGGTCCTCCTGACTCGGCTCGGTCGGCCGTCGGCCGCCCTGCGGCTGCCCGCAGGAGGTGCAGAAGCTCGCGTCGGCCGCCAGCGGGCGTTCGCAGTGCGCGCAGACAGGGATGAGCGCCGTACCGCAGCCGCCGCAGTAGCGGTCGTCGTCGGCCGCGGTCCGGCCACACTTTTCGCACGGGGCAGCGATGCCAGCCTCCTCGCGGGAACGTCGAGTCGGGAGCCTACTGTCGCATCTGGCCACCTGCCCTGGCCAGCGGCTTCGCCTGGCCGGGCGTGGTGGTGCCGGACCCGACCTGCCGGGGTGGCCGGACTCACAGGTCACGGCGGGTGCGTCAGGCCGAGTATCGCCGGTGCGGTCAACTGTCCAAAACCGGGCTGTTGGCTAATGGACAGTCCATCTACGGGTGGTACCGGGCTACATTCATCTGGCCAGATCAGACCGAGCAGGGGAGTCCTGACATGGTGTACGTCAAGTTGGAGCAGGACTGGACGGATCCGTCCGGGGCCAGCCACGGCGCGGGGGAGATGATCGATCTCGACGCCGGCACGCTGGCGAAGTTGCAGGAGGAGGGTGTCGTGGCCGAGGAGTGGATCGGTCCGACCGGGGAGAAGGTCGGCACCAACTGGATCGGCCCGACCAGCAGCCAGCCCTGACGGCGGCAGACGTCAGACCCGGCGGTACGCGCGCCACGCGCGTGCCGCCGGTTTCGTCCTCAGCGGTCGGCCACTCCGGCTCAGCGGTCGGCCATCCCGGCCCGGCGGCGCAGCGCGGCCACGTCGGTCACCACGATCCGCCGACCCTCGGTACGCAGCCAACCTCGGTTGCTGAACGATCCGATCGCCTGGTTGACGCTCTGCCGGGAGCCACCGGCCATCTCCGCCAGTTGGCTCTGGTTCAACTCGATGGTGATCATCGGTGCCTGGCTCTCCCCGGCCAGCCGGACCAGCGTCTTGGCCACCCGACCGGGCAGATCGAGGAAGACGTGATCGGCGTTCTGCTCGGTGAGCCGGCGGATCAGCCCACCGAGCGAGCGCATCACCGCGTCGAGGATGCGCGGGTTGGAGTGCACCAGATCCATGAACGCGCCCCGGGACAACGCCAGCGCGGTGCAGTCCTCGATGGCCTCGGCGGACGCCGACCGGGTCGACGCGTCCAGCAGCGACACCTCGCCGAGCACGTCGGGTGGGCGGACGACGGACAGCACTGCACGTTCGCCGGTCGGCGCGGTGCGGAAGACCGCGACGGCACCCCTCTTGAGCACGATGAGCGATTCGCCCGGGTCGTTCTCGACGAAGAGCAACTGACCCCTGCGGTAGGTGCGGGGTACGGCGGCAGCGATGACCCGTTGCCGGACCTCCGGTTCGAGCCCGGCGAACATGTCCACGCCGGTGAGCGCGTCACCCGGCTCCGGCAGGCGCATCTCCACGGTCCAACCCCTCCCCACCAAGGGCACCATCCCACCGGGGGCACCATCGTGCCCGTCCGGGGTGCATCACCCGACCCAGGCGAACATGAAATAGATACCGTTCGGACAACGGTGTCAACATCAGATCATGGCTGCCGTGTCGCGTGGTGTACACCCCCACAATCATTTCTGTGACAGTCCTGTGCCCGACAAACCGGCAGGCTAGCGGCCAGATCCACCGGCGGGTGGGGGCCGACACGGGGGCCCGGCGGATCCGGCCGTGGGGATGCGGTACCGGTCGGAGCGAGCTGGTCGACAGCGACGCTCCGGCCGGTACCCCGATGGGGGTCTATTTCCGGTATCGGCGAGGATGGCGGTAATGATCTACCGCTACTTCTACGACTGCGAGTTCATCGAGGACGGGCGCCTCGTCGACCTGGTTTCGATCGGTGTCGTCGACGAGCACGGCCGGGAGTTCTACGCGGTCTCTACCGAGTTCGACGGTGCCCGGGCGGTGCCGTGGGTGCGTCGTCACGTGCTCGACAAGCTGCCGTCACCGGCCGATCCGGCCTGGCGGTCCCGGTCACGGATCCGCGACGACCTGTACGCCTTCCTGGTCGCGCCGCTGCGCGACGGTTCGGCCACCGAGTTGGAGCTGTGGGCCTGGTACGCCGCGTACGACCATGTGGCGCTGGCCCAGTTGTGGGGGGCCATGCCGGCCCTGCCCCGGGAGATCCCCCGGTTCACCAAGGACCTGCGGCAGCGGTGGGACGACGTCGGTCGGCCGGATCTGCCGGCGTCCGCCGCCGACCGGCACGACGCGCTCGTCGACGCACGCCACAATCTCGCCCGCTGGCAGGTGATCTGCCGGGCGTACCTGCGGTGACCGGGCCACCGACGGTCCGGTGATCCTCGGGGTCTGCTCGCCCGGTCGCTGGCCGGGCCGATAAAGTGCGCACTGACGGCCCGCCCCGGGCCGGCAATGATGCCGACGGTCTGACCGGACTTCGTTCCTGGGGCTCGAGTGGGTCTACCGCACAGTTTCCTGGAGGATGAGCGGATCATGCGTATCGGCGTGCTCACCGGCGGCGGCGACTGCCCCGGCCTGAACGCAGTGATCAGGGCGGTGGTGCGTAAGGGCGTCGCCAGCTACGGTCACGAGTTCATCGGATTCCGCGACGGCTGGCGCGGACCGCTGGAGGGGCTGAGCCGGCCTCTCGGTATCGACGAGGTACGGGGCATCCTGCCCCGGGGTGGCACCATCCTCGGTTCGTCCCGGACCAACCCGTTCAAGATCGACGGCGGGGTCGAGCGGATCAAGGAGAACCTGGCGTCCCAGGGCGTGGACGCCCTGGTAGCGATCGGCGGCGAGGACACCCTCGGCGTCGCCACCAAGCTGCACGAACTCGGCGTCCAGGTGGTCGGCGTGCCGAAGACGATCGACAACGACCTCGGCGCCACCGACTACACCTTCGGCTTCGACACCGCGGTCAACATCGCGATGGAGGCCATCGACCGGCTGCACACCACCGCCGAGAGCCACCACCGCACCCTGGTGGTCGAGGTCATGGGTCGGCATGCCGGCTGGATCGCGCTGCACGCCGGACTCGCCGGCGGGGCGAACGTGATCCTGCTGCCGGAGCGCGAGTTCGACGTCGAGCAGGTCGCCACCTACGTCGAGAAGCGCTTTCAGAAGCAGTACGCCCCGATCGTGGTGGTCGCCGAGGGCGCCCACCCGATGGAGGGCCAGATGGTCCTGCAGAACAAGGAGCTTGACTCCTTCGGCCACGTCCGACTCGGCGGCATCGGCCAGTGGCTCGCCGAGCAGCTGGAGGCCAAGACGGGCAAGGAGGCCCGGACCGTCGTGCTGGGGCACATCCAGCGCGGCGGCACCCCCACCGCCTTCGACCGGGTGCTCGCCACCCGGCTCGGCCTGCACGCCATCGACGCCGCCAACGACGGAGACTGGGGCAAGATGGTCGGTATCCGGGGGACCGACATCGTCCGGGTGCCGTTGGCCGAGGCGACCCGGGAGCTCAAGACCGTGCCACTGGAGCGCTACACCGAGGCCGAGGTCTTCTTCGGCAGCTGACGACCGATTTCGGGCCGGGATGGGCGGCTCTCGCCAGGGCGCCGCTCCGCCCGGTCCGGCGCGGTTCGGTTCGGTCCGGTTCTGGTTCGTCGCGGTTCGGTTCGGACCGGTTCGAGAGAGGATGACGTACGGATGTCTCCCGGCGCGCACAAGGTGGCCGTGATCGGTGCCGGCAAGATCGGCGAACTGGTCCTCTCCGGCCTGTTGCGGGCCGGCTGGCCGGCCGATCAACTGCTGGCCACGACCCGGCGGCGGGAGCGGGCCGAGGACGTCGCGGTGCGCTACGGCGTGTCGGTGGTGGACAACCACACCGCAGTGGCCGAGGCGGAGGTGCTGGCCGTGGCGGTCAAGCCGCAGGACGCCGCCACCCTGCTGGACCAGATCGGCCCCAAGGTGCCGGCGGACAAGCTGGTCGTTTCGCTCTGCGCGGGCCTGCCGACCGAGTTCTTCGCCCGCCGGCTACCGGACGGCACCCCGGTGGTACGGGTGATGACCAACACCCCGGCGCTGGTGGACCAGGCGATGACCGCCATTTCCGCTGGCCGGCACGCCACCGCCGCGCATCTGGCCCTCGCCGAGGAGATGTTCCAGCCGCTCGGTGTCACGATCCGGGTGCCGGAGACCCAGCAGGACGCGGTCACCGCGTTGTCCGGTTCCGGCCCGGCCTATTTCTACCTGCTGGTCGAGGCGATGATCGACGCCGGAATTCTGCTCGGGCTGCCCCGCCAGGTGGCGCACGACCTGATCGTGCAGACGGCGATCGGTTCGGCGGTGATGCTGCGGGACTCCGGCGAGCATCCGGTCAAGCTGCGCGAGGCCGTCACCTCGCCGGCCGGCACCACCATCTCGGCCATCCGCGAGCTGGAGAACCACGGGGTCCGGGCGGCGCTGCTCGCCGCCCTGGAAGCGGCCCGCGACCGTGCTCGGGAGTTGGCCGCGCAGCACGGCTGAGGTATTCATTCACGCTCACCCTCTTCCGCTGAACGTGTCGGTGTGGCTACCGTTTGCGACATAGGTGGTCGTAGGTGGCTCGACGGGAATGAAGCCCGCCGGAGCTGAGCGACCGCCGCACCGGCGTCGTGTCGTGACTTCCCCTGCGGCGACGTCGACAGCCGGCCCTGGCTGCCCCCCTGCGGCCGGCTTCCGGGCGCGTTCCGCCGACGCGCCCAGTGCCGCCACCGGCGCACGGCGACCGGCGG